>DATGMY010000001.1:0-3140 GCA_035307005.1 Flavobacterium sp.
CGGAACTTTTTTTGATACGACCGATGAATTTCTCGAACATTACAATCTGACTTCTTTTACAGATGAATCTATTCTGATTAAGGGTTCCAGAGTTTTTTCATTTGAGCGAATTGTTGAAGAATTAGAAGAAAAAACACACGAAACGGTTTTGGAAATCAACTTGGATCATATTACTCATAACTTTAATTTTTATCGTTCGTGTGTAGATTTGTCCACCAAAATAATGGTAATGATCAAGGCTTTTGGTTACGGAAACGGTTCGTATGAAATTGCCAAACAATTACAGCATTTACAAGTCGATTACCTTGGAGTTGCTTTTGCCGATGAAGGTGTTCAATTGCGAAAATCGGGCATACAAACACCTGTTGTCGTGATGAATCCGGAGAAAAGTGCGTTTTCTGCTATGATACGCTATCAATTACAACCCGAAATCTATTCATTAACTGAGTTGAAACACTTTGCAGAAAGCCTGCACCTTTTCGATCTGAAAAATTATCCTGTCCATTTGAAACTCAATACCGGAATGAATCGTTTAGGGTTTACCGAACGAGATTTTCCAACATTGCTTTCTTTTTTAAAAGAACACAATGAAATAAAAATAGCTTCCGTTTTTTCTCATTTGGCAACCAGTGATATGCCCGAGATGGAAGAACATACACAACAACAACTGCAAAAATTCCGCAATTGGTCTGATTTTTTAGCCAATGAATTAAATTATCCTTTTATCCGACATATTTTGAATACTTCGGGTATTTACAATTATCCGGCACATCAATACGATATGGTTCGTTTGGGAATTGGGTTATATGGTGTAGCAAACAGCGAAAAAGAAAACGGACAATTGCTGAATGTATCTAAGCTAAAAACAATTGTTTTACAGGTCAATGAATTAGCAAAAGGCGATGCGGTAGGTTACGGGCGCAGATTCGTAACGGATAAACCAACAAAAACAGCAACGATTCCCATAGGATATGCCGACGGAATCCGCAGAAGTTATGGCAATGGAGCGGGCGAAGTCTTTATTAAAGGAAAACGTTATCCTATTATTGGCGCCATCTGTATGGATATGATGATGGTAGATATAGGAATTGATGAAATAACAGAAGGCGATGAAGTAGAGATTTTTGGCGACCATATTCCGATTACTGAAATCGCACAAAAATGGCAAACCATTCCTTATGAAGTGATGACGTCCATATCCCAACGTGTGAAACGTGTTTTTTACAAAGAATGAGGTAGAAAACGTTAATTTTATTATAAAATCATTCAATAAAAAGCATATCTTTGTTTTGGAATAAAACTAAAAAAAAGAATTGTATGGGATTTTTAAAAGAATTTAAAGAATTTGCCGTTAAAGGCAATGTAATGGATCTTGCGGTAGGGGTAATTATCGGGGGTGCTTTTGGAAAAATCATCGATAGTGCAGTCAACGATTTGATTATGCCGATTGTTTCACGAATCATTGGTTCGCCTGATTTTTCAAATATGTATATGGTATTAAAAGGCGATGTTCCTGCAGGAATAGGACTTGAAGATGCCAAAGCAGTAGAAGGAGCCGTGGTTTTAGCTTACGGAAACTTTATTACCGTATTGATCAATTTTATCTTGTTGGCATTTGTAGTGTTTTTGTTAGTAAAATTTATCAATAACCTACGCAGAAAAGAAGAGGTCGTTGAAGAGCCTGCGCCGGCAGGACCATCGCAAGAAGAACTTTTGGCGGAAATCCGCGATTTGCTGAAAAAACAGGAATAAAATTTAAATTGATACAATTTTTAACCCTTTCAAAGTTGGAACTCTGAAAGGGTTTTGTTTTTAGATTACTTTGTACCGGAAAATTCAAAGAATATAAAAAACCTCATCTTTCGATGAGGTTTTTTTAGATCCAAGAGCGGAAGACGAGGGTCGAACTCGCGACATTCAGCTTGGAAGGCTGACGCTCTACCAACTGAGCTACTTCCGCGTTTTACGATTTTTAAATCTTCGTTTGATTTTCCAAGAGCGGAAGACGAGGGTCGAACTCGCGACATTCAGCTTGGAAGGCTGACGCTCTACCAACTGAGCTACTTCCGCATTTATTTTTAAATCTTTGCTTGATTTTGTGAGTGCAAATATAACAATTAATTGTTATTTACAGTATTTTTTTTGTGTTTTTTTATCTGAAATTCTATTCAAATTCTATAATTCCCATTTTCAATAATTTACAATCACAAGAATTATAAAAAAAATGACATTATACTTTTTAAAAATCTAAAATTCGAGCAATTTCAGTATACTGACAGGTATAATTGTAATATAAAAAGATCGAAAAATCAGAAACAAAAAAAAACACAAAAACCCTGACACTATATATATCAGGATTTTTGGTTATGCTGCATCGTCTTCTTTTACCTCTAAAGAATCCGCATCGTTTAATGTATCTAAAGACGCTTTATCTTCTACTACAGTAGGAGTAGTTGATGATTTAGGTTGTGGTTCATAAGTTGAATTTCCACAAGCTCGGTATAAAAAAAAGATCACTGCTATTCCTATAAAAAGTGGTATCAAACTATATTTTAATGCGTTTCCACTTGTGTCTTTACCATTTTGACTCATAATAATTCTTTTATTTTTCTAATAAATCTCAGCAAATATACTACTTTTTTTTATCCTATAAAGTTTTTATTTCATCTATTCTTTGTTTTTGGCTTCAATCCACAAACTCATATATTTTGTAGCTTGTAAAATGTTTTGCCACAATATTTTCTGCACAAACAAATCGCTTCGATGTGCAAGAAGATTATCCAAAATATTATCGATAGCTTCTTTTAAAACACCGTTCCATATCGATAAAGAAAAATACTGATTAACCAGATGTATTCCATTGCGTTGAGATTGCGACCATAAATCTTCATCATTATACAAGAGAACCGTTTTATCTACAAAATCCTCTTCATTTTCTTCGATCACTCCTCCCCAACTCTCAACATCCATTCCTTCTGCACCAAATTTTGTTGTTATATTAGGCAGACCATTTTTAAATCCATCAATAAACTTTCCTTTTAATCCTGCTCCAAAAGGAATTGGCGCGATTAATAATCTATAATTTCTCATAGTTTCATTTACATCTTCCGATTCCCCTTTTATGATAAATCGTTCTTTTT
>DATGMY010000002.1:0-3303 GCA_035307005.1 Flavobacterium sp.
CCCATTCCTGAAAATTGGGCTCCCTGACCCGGAAATACGTATGCTTTCATTTTATTTGTATTAGTTATGATTGCAAAAATAAGAAATATTAAGCAATAAAAAAGCCCGTTTTTTGAACGGGCTTTGTGTTATAAAAATTGTTTTATTGTAATACCTGGGCGCGGTTGTCCTTAATTTTTGCATTTTGTTGCATTGCACCAAATACTAAATTTTGAACAGCATTGCGGTTGTTGGTACTTACTTTTTGTTTGTAAGTCAGGTAATTTGGTAATTCGGTTGCCTGAGTAATCTTCTTGGTCTGAACCATATAGATACCGTTGCTTCCTTCGATTAATTTTGAAGTTTCATCGATTTGTTTACCTAAAGCATTTCCTACGACCAATGGTTCCTGAAAACCATTTACTAATGGGTTTGCACCTGTTACATCAATGGCATTGATAACACCGATACTGGCATTTTTAGCCACTTCTTCCAAAGTGTTTCCGGTCATCTTTTTGCGGATGATTTCAGCCTTTTTCTGATTGATAATCGTTGCTTCGGCCATTGGACGTGCTTCTGTCGCAGTCATTAGGTCGGAATCATTAACAGTAACTAATTTTACAATTAAATGTCCTTCCGGAGTGTCAAATTTTCTTACATCGCCTACGCTGGTGTGTTTGTTATATGCCCAACGAATAGCTTCAGATTGTGAACCTACACCTGGTAACTGATCGTCAAACGCTCCGATTTTGGCAGCAGGATGTGCAATTAAATTTTGTTCGGTTGCTGTTTTTGAGAAGTCATTTCCGCTTTCTACACTTTGCTGGAATTTTGTAGCAGCAGCATAAGTCTGATCTTCTGTTGTTGCAGATGGCTCAACTTTCTTGGCAATTGTAGCCAATTGAACGCCTTCTTTTTCATTGATTTTATCCACTTTCAAAACGTGAAAACCAAAATCTGTTTCTACAACGCCTAATTTTCCTACAACATTGTTGAAAATGTATTGGTCAAAAGCCGGAACCATTTGGTTTGGTCTGATGTTTTCGTATTTACCGCCATTGGTATTAGAACCCGGATCGGTAGAGTTTGCATTCGCCAGTTCTGCGAAATCAGCACCATTTTGCAATTGTTTCAGTAAATTATCCGCTCTTTCTTTTGCTTCTTCTTTGCTCAAAGTAACTGTTGGATCAGCGTTCATAGCATCTATGTGAGAAATCAGAATATGTGAAGCATCAACGGTTTCTTTGTTTACTTTTTTCGCAACTAATTTTGAAACAGCATAATAATCGTTAAACATATAAGGACCGTAGATTTCGCCTTGCGTCAGATTATATAATTTTTCTGCGTGTTCTGCCGGAAGCTGTTCTTTGGCATAATAAGTAGAATCAAACGGAACATCAGAGTTCATATCTACAAAATTTCTTACATCGGTAACTTTTGCAAAACCTGAAATGGTGTCGTTGACTCCTGTATTCTGATTGAAAACAACGGTTGGTTTCAATAAATCTTCCAATAGTTGTTTTGTTTGTTGCTGATCTTCTGCAGACGGTTTGTTTTCAATAAAAACGTATTCTACCTGACGTGAAGGCGAAGTTTTGAATTGCTTTGGATGTTTTTTCACATAAGCATTGATTTCTTCGTCTGTTACCTTTACTTCATCGTCGTTGATGGTATTAAAAGGAATCGTTACATAATCAAACGATACTTTTGTTGCTTCATTTTTATACGCCATTTTTGCTTCGGCGGTTGTGGTAACCATCGCACCTTTGATCATTGTATAATACATTTGCTCTTTGGCAAATTTCTCTAATTCAGCTTCATAAGCGATCCACGAATTCCACTGTTGCGGACCTGCAGCTTGCATCTGTGCTAAAAAAGCATTGAATTTATTGATGTCAAACTGACCCAGTTCATTTTGAAACTGAGGGTTTTGTGCAAAATTCGGATCGGTTTTAATCACGTTGATCAATTGGTCTTTTCCTAAACGTAATCCGGCTTTGTCCAATTGTTCTGTGAATAAAATCGAACGGACTTCATTTGTCCATACCTGCTCGTAAGCAGCAGAACCTGATATGCGGTTGTTTTGTTCCAGATTGTGGACTTTCTGCCTAAAGTCTTCCGTAGGAATACTTACTCCGTTTACTTCGCCCACGTTGCGTGAGTTCAGATTAATACCACCGCTTAATAAGTCTCCGGCGATAAATGCTAAGATACAAAATCCAATTACCCCAATCAGTAATCCGGATCTCTCTCTGATTTTTTGTAAAACTGCCATTTTTTATAATGTGAAATTCTTTCAGTCAGCGAAAATACAATTATCTGTTAAATAAAAAAAGAGAATAGAAAAAATATTTAAAGCTGAAAATAATAGATAAGTAAGTCTAAAGTTTAAAAGTCTTAAAGTCAAAAGATGTAATACGATGAACAACGACTTAAAGTCAAATTGTTATATCATTTTACCTAATTTTGAAATACGACATTATACAATGATTATTGCTTAATAAAGTGTAAGTTTAATCCAGAACGGTTTCTCGTGATTTTTTTTGAAGCGATTTTATTTTGACCGTTGAAAAGATGCTTCAATTTTCTCCTCAATTATTTTTAATAAATTTTGTTGATTGATGTTTAAGAAATCGGTCTGAATCCCGTATTGTGAGTTGGCAATCCGTTTACTAAAAATATGTAAAAGTTTATAAAACCAGGTTTTTCTATATCTTTCTGAAGGTGTTTTCAATTCTATATAGATATGTCTGTTGGTAACAATTCCTCTGTGATAAGTATTTACTGAAAATACTGATTCAATATCATTAATATTGACAATTCTTTTTTTATAAATAACATTGTAAATAGTTATTTGATTCTCAGAAATCGTTAAAAGAGGTTTGCTTCTGAAAATTAATAAGATTGAAAAGATTGCCCCACAAGTAAACATAAACAAACCAAGTACAAGAGCTGAACTTTTAAAAGGGTGCGTTTCAAAATGAAATAATCTCTCTCTTAAAAGAATTCCTGCAAATACAAAAAAGGAAGAAATTAAAAATAGAATAATTGCCTGAGTCTTATTTGAATAGAAATTTAATGTTTCAGAATTTCCTGACTCCAAAATACCTTTAACTTGTGTATGCATAAAAGCAGTCTCTATTTAGAGAATGTGTTTATTGTTTTTATATGGATCTGAAACTAAATGTTACTCCTTCTTATTTTGCGGAAAACGTTTTAAACTTCTCAAACGGAAAACAAACATAAAAATAGCCATTCCTGCCAGGACTAATTTTAGCCAATATACTTCGTTGTTACTGTAGGCATTGTAGGCATCGTATAAAA
>DATGMY010000003.1:0-2834 GCA_035307005.1 Flavobacterium sp.
TTAAGCTTATTAGCTTTCAGCACATTATCGTTATTTTATTTTTAATTAAACAGTCATTCTGAAGTCTTTTTTTGAACTCCTTTCAATCCGTTGCGAATTTAAGAATTTATTTTGAAAACCATTTGTATTTGATTGTATAAAACGAACAACCTCTCAGATCTTACTTTTTCACGATAAAGTGATTTAAACTTTTAGCTATGCCTGTTTTTATAAACCCAAATGTTCCGTGGAAACGGCTTTTATATAAAAAATAAATTGTTCGTAAACAAAAGCTCTGTAAGGAGCGACCTGTAAAATGAACAGACTGCTCTTCCGAAGAAGCATTACCAAAAAAAAAAAATTAAAGTTGATCTATGTTTTATTTTTTTGTATTCTTGTTCTATATATGTATCTTTTCTATTATAATATAATATGTATATCCGTAGTGTATCATAATACATCATTTTCGATCTTTTGTCATTCCGACGAAGGAGGAATCTATTTGATAATCAAAAGATTCTTCACTTCACTGCGTTCCGTTCAGAATGACAAAACACCAATTATGAGTGATAACGGACAATCAAATTATAATCTAACCGATCTAATCTATAACTCGGGATGCCTTTATATAACCATTTAATTTTCTAAAATATTAAAAATGAATACAAAAGCTTACGCTGCCTTTAATGCGGTTGATCCGTTAGGTCCGCATACCATAGAAAGACGAGATTTAAGTCCCAAAGACATATTGATAAAAATAGAGTATTGTGGGGTTTGCCACAGCGATTTACATACTGCAAAATCTGATTGGGGATCAACGAATTATCCCGCTGTTCCCGGTCACGAAATTGTGGGTAGGGTAGAAGCAGTGGGTAAAGAAGTTACCAGATTTAAAGCAGGCGATGTTGTAGGGGTAGGCTGTATGGTAGAATCGTGCAAACATTGCCATTCGTGCGATGAAGGTTTGGAACAATATTGCGAAAACGGTTTTACGGGAACCTATAATTCCAATAAATCGAAATATGGAGGCATTACTTATGGTGGATATTCTGAAAATATCGTGGTGGAAGAAGATTTTGTGTTGAATATTCCTACCAACCTACCTTTAGAAAATGTTGCGCCATTATTGTGTGCGGGTATCACAACCTGGTCGCCTTTGCGTCATTGGAACATCAAAAAAGGCGATAAAGTTGGTGTGATTGGCTTAGGCGGATTGGGTCACATGGGGGTGAAATTTGCCAAAGCCATGGGTGCACATGTGGTGATGATTACTACTTCAGAATCCAAAGGTGTTGATGCGATGAAATTGGGGGCTGATGAGGTGCTGATTTCAAAAGATGCCAAGCAAATGAAACAACATTCTTATAGTTTTGATTTCTTGTTAAATACCATTCCGGTAGCTCACGATGTTAATCCGTATTTGTTGTTACTTAAATTAGGCAAAACCATGTGTATGGTAGGAGCTATCGAGCCGCTTCCGGGTGTTCACGGTGGTGTGCTGATCAACAAGCGAAGAAATATTGCCGGATCATTAATAGGCGGAATAAAAGAAACGCAGGAAATGTTGGATTTCTGTAGCAAACACGGAATCGTTTCAGAAGTTGAAGTCATTCAAATGAAAGAAATCAACGAAGCCTATATCCGTATGCAACAATCGGATGTGAAATACCGTTTTGTGATCGATATGAAAACATTGTAATTCAAAATAACCCTGTAATTTATTAAAACTTGCAGGGTTATTTTTTATCGGTTTTTAAATTCTGCCCTGGTCTTTTAATTTCCAATAACGAAGCAATCCATTGACCGACATCCAGCTTGGGTTGGCATATTCGTAAACTTGTATCTCCTCATCGGTCAGACCTTTAAGTTTAAAAGCATCTGAGGTAAACTTCATAAATTTTGGAATGATTTCTTCAGTGGGCGTTTTAGCGTCATAAAAAGGTTTGATAAAAGCAGACCAACGATCCAGTTCTGTTTCTAATTCATCTAATAATTGCATTGGGTTATCGTGCCTGGCAAAATGTGTTAAATAAAGATATTTCGGTTGTGCATCTCTTAGTTTTTGCAAGGACTGTTTCCACAGTTCAATATTGATATCCGGAGGAGGACAAGGCGGAACTACAGGTCCGTTTTCAATTTTACAGCCTGCCACATCTCCGGTAAAAATACTATCGTTCCATTGATAAGCGTTGTGATGAATGGCGTGTCCCGGAGTGTAAATTACTTTAAATTGTACGTTGCCAAAGTCAATGACGTCTCCATCGCTTGCAGCAATGAGCAGATGTTTGGGGATGGGTTCCATTTTTCCCCAAAGACGCTCCATATCCTCTCCATAAATCTGCGCTGCCGAATTCCATAACTTTTCGGGATTCGCCAAATGTGGTAACCCTATTTCGTGTACGTAAATTTTAGTACCGTTTTGCGCAAATTTCCAGGCAGCTCCCGCGTGATCAAAATGAATATGTGTCAATAAAACTGCGTGAATGTCACTGACTTTAAAACCGGCTTGTTCGATTCCTTTGACCAATTCATTGTAGGTGGCTTCGGGACCGGTTTCTATTAATACAGGACCTTTTGAAGTATTTATTAAAAAAGATCCGATGGATTCTCTGGTGTTTTGAAAGTTCAGGTCGATGATTTTTACTTCGGTATTCATAGTCGTTTATTTTTGACAATGAAGTTACGGAAAATCTTTTTGAATTTGGTATTTCATTTCAACTTGATCCTCAGAATATTTGAAATTTCAATTGATTACAAAAAACAAAGCCTTCATTTTTGAAGGCTTTGTATAAGTATTGTTCACAAAATATTATCTCGAATAATTTGGAGCTTCTTTGGTAATGGTCACATTGTGA
>DATGMY010000004.1:0-13288 GCA_035307005.1 Flavobacterium sp.
ACTCCACGAGAAGTTCCCGAAGGTTTTTTAAAATTTAAAATATATTTTTCAAAGGTTGCTTTCATTTTAGTTGGTTTTTAGCTTTTAGTTGGTAGTTTTCAGTTTCTAATTTGAAGAAAATTCCGGTAACTAAAGAAGTAAACATATAAGCAAGAGTTGCAGGAAAATACATATCAGGGAAAATAAGCATAAATGTTATAAAAACACCCACCACCGAAATAGCTACTAATATTCTTTTTGAAAAAATTAGACTAAACTGTTTTTCCTTCAGGTAATAAAAAACAGCCGCATAAATGATATAAGTTGGCAATGAAAAGAGAAGGCTCATAATAAGAACTACTAAATATACACTGACCAATCCCCCGATTTTATAGTTATCCGGAGTTATATAGAAAAATAAATCACTTAAAAACGGAGCAATCAACAAAGTTGCAAACCAATGTTTAAATAGATAATTCCATTGCATTTTTGGTTTCATAGATGTTTATTTTGAATAAAAATTGTCTCAGAGACTATCTATTTGTCATTCTGAATACAACGAAGTGGAATGAAGAATCTCACTTACAAAGATTCCTCCTTCATCGGAATGACAAGAGAAAAGACTTTCCGGGCAATTATATCTCCATCGAATCACCAACAGGTAATAAAATCAATTCTTTGTGTTTGTTGGCAAATTTTTGTTTTGCTGCTTCGTGGTCGATTTTTATATATCCAAACGTATCATAATGATACCCCAAAACGGTTGTTACTTCTAAAAATTCGGCAGCAATTGCGGCATCGTCCACATCCATCGTGAAATTGCTTCCGATAGGTAAAATGGCTAAATCCAAAGGGTTTTTCATCGGGATTAATTTCATATCATAAGTCAGTGCAGTATCTCCGGCAATATAGATATTTTTCTCTTCGGCTTCAATCACAAAACCGCCGGGCTGTCCGCCATAGCTTCCGTCGGGAAAACTGCTTGAATGAATGGCATTGACATATTTTACTTTTCCAAAATCAAATTCCCAGGTTCCTCCGTGATTCATCGGATGTGTTTTAAAACCTTTGGCTTCATAATATCCGGCGATTTCCGCATTGGAAACAATCACTGCTCCGGTGTTTTTTGCAATGGTTTCCACATCCAGAATATGGTCGCCGTGTGCGTGTGTAATCAGAATATAATCGGCTTTTAAAGCATTTATATCAATATGTTTCGCCAGTTCATTGCCCGAAATAAAAGGGTCAATAATCAGATTTTTTCCATTAGCTCCAATTGCTAAAGAAGCGTGTCCAAGGTAGGTTATTTTCATAAATTAGTGCGTTTAAAATTAATGCGATTGATAATAATAAAGATATAAAAAATGTGCTTAATGACAAACGTTTTAGTTCAGGGTCTAATAACCGGGGATTTATTGTTTTGCCAACCACTCTGATGTTTTTCAACAAAGGAATAAATGCTACAATATACACATACTGATACCAATGAGAAAAGGTATTCATTGCATACGTATTAAAGGAAATTGCTGCTATTAAAATCAACCAAAAATGGTATTGTTTGGCTTTTTCAAAACCCATTTTAACGACCAATGTGTTTTTCCCCATAACCGTATCGTTTTCCACATCGCGCATATTGTTCATATTCAAAACCGCCATACTTAGTAAACCTATTCCGACGGCAGGAAAAAGGATTTTCCAATCCATAGAATGCCCGAATAAATAATAAGTTCCCAACGTGCTGACCAATCCGAAAAAGATAAAAACAAACACATCGCCTAACCCCCGATAACCATAAGCCGAATTGCCTACGGTATATTTGATTGCCGCACCTACACAAGCGATTGCCAACACAAAATAAGCAATAGCTGCCAAAAAATTTTCGTTACCAAATGATGCATATATCACTCCGACAGAAGTAATCAACGACAAAACCGACGTAATGATAATGGCATTTTTCATCTGGTTTTTGGTAATCTCGCCGCTTTGCACCGCACGTTTGGGTCCGACTCTGTTTTCATTGTCGGTTCCTTTCACGGCATCTCCGTAATCGTTGGCATAATTGGATAAGACCTGAAAAAACAAAGTCGTCAACAAGCACAAAACCACAATCATATAATAATTTTCCTGTGCGTGATATTGTTGATAAGCTGCTGCACTTCCGACCAAAATTCCGGAAATAGACAACGGCAATGTACGCAATCGGGCTGCTTTAATCCATTTTTTCATAATTATCTTTTCAGTAAACAGCAAAAATAACCGTTATTTATTTTACCACATAGATTTTATTTGCTGTTGCCTTTATTTTTAAGGTTTCATAGATTTGTCTTTAACAAAAGAAACATAGCTTAGGATAAAAACTATTTTAATCATTTCAAAAAGTTATAAAACCTATTGCGCTCTATGTGGTTTTATTTTTAAATTTTGCTTAAAAATTTCACAATGGTATCAAAAACCAAAGGTTTTGCTTCTTTATGCGCCGTATGACCGGCATTGGAAACAATTAGCTTTTCAACTTTTACTGTTGCTTTATCAAACGCATTGACTTGGTTCATCGAGCCAAATTCGTCCAATTCGCCCTGAATAACCAAAACCGGAACTTGAATTTTCGGAATAAAATGTTCGATATTCCACGATTGATGTTCATCAGAAAGCCACGTTTTTGTCCACGCGTAATACAAATCGTACACTTTATCGCCGTGATATTTTGCCAATGCCCGTGCAATGCTGGTCGTTTCTAAGGTTTTTTGTGCATCGCGAACACCCTGCAAAGTTACTTCTTCAATTAATACGTGCACACCTTCAATGATTAATCTACTTATTCTTTCGGGAAACATTCCTGCATAAATTGTTGCCACCGATGCACCATCTGAGAATCCAAACAAAACAGGCTTTTCGATTTGCCAGTGATGAATCAATTCATCTAAAATCTCCGCTTCCTGTTCGAGATAATCTATCGGACGCGGAATTGTATAATTGTCCGACTTTCCATAACCTCTTCGGTCGTAAGAAATAACATTGAAATTTAATGCTTTTGCCAATTCTTCGCCCCATTCCCGCCACAAAGCTGTGCAACCAAGCGAATCGTGCAATAAAACCAGTGTGTTTTGCGGATTTTCAACTTCCCACTTTTTGTAATATAAGTTTGATGTCTGAACAAAAATCTGATGTTCACTTTCCGAAATTACGTTCATTTATTTCTGTTTGTAACTAAATGTTATTAAAATTTATTTAAAAACCCTTATTGGATTTTTCTTTCCTGTAAAAAACTACAAATAATCTTATCCACTATCCAAGTAATAAATCAATATATCTTGTCAAAATAAATGTACCTGCAAGGTAACCTATATGAAAAATTGGTCGAAACATTAAATTGATTTTCTTCAAATTGAGTTGAAAAAAATCGGTCAATAAAATTCCCAATGAAATGATTATAAACCACACTGTGATAAAGGGGAATACAAATCCGCCTTTGTTCATCATCTTTGGTATTATATAAATCATATCGTGAAACAAACCGCTAATTAAGAATGTTATAATCAGAGATGCCCAATTCGGAAGAAAAACTCTTATTGGTTTATAACAATAAAATAGCAGAAAATATCCCCAACTCGGATTCCAATATTTCCAAAAAGACCTGAGCGAAGATGAGGTGAATGGTTTTAAAAACATATTCCGAATAATCAATGAAATTTTTGTAGAACCTGTTCGATATTGTGTATATTCTTCTAAATTCATAATTTAAGAATTTTGTGTTTTGTCATTCTTCATACCAGTTTAAAATTAACCAAAAATATCGACTGTATTATTACTATGAAATTCCCGAAATTACATCCATTGGTAGTTATTTTTTTCAATTTTATAAAGCAGTTCGTTGGATAGTTTTTGCAGCATTTTAAAATCGTAATAATAAAGTATCACTGTCCCTGCTGCCGTATGCAAATTTAAAGAACCTAAATGTCTTCCTTCCTGAAAATAGCTTTGCCGAATCGTTATTTGCTGTATCTTACTGATTTGCAAATAAGTTGTTGTAATATCCCAAACACCTTTTTTTAAAACGATAAAATCGTCTTTGATATACAGTTTCTCATTTCGGTACCCACAATAAATCAAAAAGTAGATAAAGGCAAAAACCGGTAAAATAATCCAGGCATAGTGCATCGTTTCGCTGTAATAGAAAAAGCCTAAAGCAATCAATGCCGGAATGCACAGCCAAAAGAACTTAAGCAATAAAATCCGTTTGTGCGGTTTCAGAAAATCGGTTGGAATTTCTAAGTCCGTTTGGTAAATCACATAAAAAATCCTGCCCAGCTCCGAACGATTTGCTCCGGGAACAACCAAACCTTTTTTCTGTTTGTTGTTTTCGTTTGATTCGATTTGCTTGATTTTCACTTCAAACAAATTCATCAGTTTTTGGAGGTAATTTTGCTGAATTTGAAAGAGTTGTACTTTTTGCGAAGGAACAGCAATAATATGCGAATCGGTCAATCCGTATGAAACCGTAAGTTGATTGTTTTTGAGATTGATTTGATAATTGTAATACGTAAGAAATGTTCGCACCAGATTAAACACCACAACAAAAAAAACAACTCCTAAAATAAACATTAGAATAAGCAATCCGCCTAATTGTTCAAAATTGGATGCCTGAAACATTTCACCATATCTTGTAGCATCTTCTTCATCCGCATCATAAGACAAGAAACTGCGTACCTGATCGATGATTTGAAACGAAAATGCAAACAACAAGGCAAACGTTTGTAAGTAATTTCGTGTCAATCCGATTTTAATCAAACTCGGTAATCCAATAGAAATCTTTTCTGAAAATGTTGTTTTTTGAGGAATTGGCTCATTAATCATTCCATCTTCTGTAAACTCTTCTGTTGATTTTTCCGGGGAATGTTCTGCCGTATCAACAGCAATTTTAGACTGTGTATTGGTCAATACTTCTTTCAATGCCAACGCTTTGTGATAAGAAATACCGTTGATGGTAATTTCGGTTTTAGAGCTTCCGGCAGTATCAACCCCCACAAGATACAAACCGATAATTTTGTGTATCAGTTTTTGATTGAGGTTTACCTCGTGGATTTTATCCAGCTTAACCACCGTTTTCGATTTGCTCAACCAGCCTTTATTGATGATCAGTTCATCCCCAACCACCTGATATGAATAATAAAAATAATTGATGGATAGACGGATAAATGTCAGCACAATTAATCCGAGAAATATTAAATACAACCAATAACTATTTGTTGAAAATCCTCGGATTGCTAAAACAGCAATTATCGCCCAACTACCTTTGATTATTGTCCAAAAGGCATTTCCCAAAACCAGCCACAAGGCTTTTCGGGCTAATTTATTGGGTTGCGAAAAATCATAATTAGACATCTGTTCCATCTTCCAATTCCTGCAAACGATTCAATAAAAACGATTTCCAACGTTCGGCCTCTTCCAGCGTGAGTCCGGGAATAGCAACATCCACCCGGTCATTTGCGGCAGTATGAAGTTCCAGAACCGCAAGCTCCAACCGTTTGGCATACCATCCCTGCTTGATGACCACATGCTGCAAACGAATGTAAGGTACAATATTCGTAGATTTGAAAATCAAACCTTTTTTGTAAAGTACATCGTGCTTGCGAAAAGCGTATTGTTTCTTTTTATAGGTAATCAACGGAAAGCAACCGATGAATACAGACAGTAATAAAATACCGGCAATAAAATAATATTTTTCTGTTTCTTCAAAGATAAAGTAAAGTCCAACCGAAACAATGACACCAATTAAAAGGGTAATGGCTGCATTCATCTGCAAAATCTTAACATAATCTTTGTGGAGATCAGTAAATACGACTTCTTCGTATTGCGGTATCTGATCTAAATCTAATGTGTTATTTTCAAACATTTTTTTGTTCTGAGTTTTGTGTAAAAATAACAAAATCCCTTGAGATTGGAGGTCTGAATAAAAGATATTTGTGCGACTGATTTATTTGGATATTTAGAATAGTTTTGTAGATTTGGAATTATATCTAACTAAAAAAAACGACTCTATAAAAACCAACCCCTAATTAAAAAAATGAGCGTATTCACTTATCATTTAGTAAAAACATCTTATATTTCTGCCTGGAAAGCAATGTTGTTTCCACTTAAATCCAAAAACATTTCGGGTTTGATCCATGCAGAATCTATGATTTCGATGACGCTGGGCTCTCCTGTGTTTTCTCCATCCCGGATGTTGGTCAGACAAATGGTGTTATTTGCTCAATGGGAAAACGAACAAGCTGTTGATCAATTTTTAGCTCAACATCATTTGGGTAAAAAATTAGCAAAAGGCTGGCACACTCGATTAAATTTTATGCGGCAATGGGGGAAAGTAAATGCTTTTAAAATCCCTGATGAGTCCCTTGAATGTGAAAATCCAAACACTCCGGTTGTTGCAGTAACACTCGCCCGGATGAAACTTTTACAAGTTCCACGATTCATTCGTTGGGGCAGACCAGTGGAAAAATTAGTCCGCGACCATCCCGGAACAACTTTTTCTTTGGCTTCCATCAGATTACCGCAGACAGTTTCGACCTTCTCTATCTGGAAATCTCAAAAAGAAATGACGGATATGGTTCATGGACACAGTGCTGTTCCACAACCAAAACGACATATTAATGCTATGAAAGAAAGAGAACGAAAAGATTTTCACTTTGAGTTTACTACCTTGCGATTCAAACCGGTTTCGGAATATGGCGAATGGAACGGTAAAAAAAATATGATTCCAAATCTCAAAATCAATAATTAAAAATGAGATTAGCCGATCCAATGCAAAAATTTCAAGATTGGTTCACCCAACAATGGGCTATTTTTAGAGGTGAAAAAATCGATCCCAAAGATCACAAGTGGCTTATGGGACCTTTTGGTCACCTTAATGAAATCGGAGAAAACTTTATCATTCAGTTAGCAGAACAAGAAGGATTAACTATTGATAGAGACGACAAACCAAAAGGCTTAATCTCTTCGATCAACCAACTGGACTTAGCGGAATCAGAAATAGCAGACCTTTCTGAACAAGTAATTTCTTTTTATGAAAACACCTCAAATTTCGACTTTCACTTTGTTATTGAATGGAGTCCGTTATTTAAGATCATTGGTGCAGTGATCAACAAGTTATTCAGCAAAAGAATTAAACAATTACACTTTCCTGTTGGCAAATCCGAAAACACCAGACCTATAAAAAGTGAAATCATTACCCTTACTGATCCTGAAACGAATGAAATTAAATACACGTTTTGGTTAAAATCATTTGAACCAAACAAACAAATCATCTATCTGGGGGTTTATGGCACGTGCCGGTTGCCTTCAGGAAAAACATGTATCAAAGTAGTTTTTCCTTTACCTAAAGGCAATGCTACAGTTATTATGTCGCCGAGTGTTGGTGAAAACGGTGCATTGATTTTAGATTCTTCCGGTAAAAAGTTTGGTGATGCCGGATTTTACTTTTTATTAAATGACACAAAAGGAAATTACTGGACACAATATATCGCATCGTTTCACGATCGATTAATAATACATCCGGCAACTGATTGTATTTCAGCCGAACAAATCTTAACTTTCCGGAAGCGTAAGGTACTAACGTTTAAATATAAAATAACTTCTGTAAAAAATGACGTTTAAAATAATTAGAACAAAAGTTATCTTAACTGTTCAGAATGGTTTTGTAAATTTGAATTATAACCTTCCCATAAAAACAAAATCTATGAAATATTTATACATAGCGACATTAATTTTGCTTGTTTCTTGCAGACAGTCAAATAACCATTCAGATAAAAACGAAGCTGCAAATAGTGACTCATTATCCAAAACAAGTGAAATTATAACTGAAAAAACAATTTCACTAACAGACAAAACAGTGAAATTTCTTTGGCGTGACAGCAACAATTCTATTGTCATCAATCATGAGTTTTGTAAAACAATTTCAGCTCCTGAAAAAGCAGCATTAGGTTACGTGGCGACTTTTATTGGTAATGAATGTTGGTGGGACGGAGATTATACAGACAAAAGAGATCATTTAAAATGTGTGATTTTGACGGCATTGGATTTGGGTTATCAATGTTCAGACAAACATTTAGGTTTCCTTAAACAGTGGTTTAAAAATGACCAAGCAGCATTAAATGAACTTGAAGCTTGTCCAACCATCCCCAATACATCAACTATTCAAGATACTTTTGACGAAATTATTTTGACAACAAAAGGAAACGAAATTATTGTATTCTTTAAGGCTAATGGGCTTAATATGCGGGAAGGAGAAACCTGGAATTGGATACAAACAAATTATTTTCACCTTGATAACGACAACATAAAATTAATGAAAGAAGATAAATCAAACCTGATGTTTGAACAGTTTGGCGATAGTGAAAAATAAATCATATAAAAATCTAAACGTAGTTGAAATTTGTAACTATCTAAATCACTCCAATCATAAAAAATCCCTGAAGTTCAGGGATTTTTTATTCAATATTGCTTTATTTCATTACAACTTATTTTTAGTGATTTCCTGAACTACTTCCGGATTGATCATGGTAGAAGTATCGCCAAAATTATCCAATTGATTGTTTGCTATGGAACGTAATATTCTACGCAATATTTTCCCCGAACGGGTTTTAGGCAAATCGTCTACAAACTGAATTTTGTCTAATTTTCCAATAGGTCCATAGTGATCTGCAATCAACTGGTTGATTTCTTTTTTAAGATTTTCCCGGTCGCGTGAACCTCCTTCCAGTTTTAATGAAATAAAACCGTAAAGAGCATTTCCTTTGATATTGTGCGGAAAACCAACCACCGCCGATTCTGCAATAGCCGGATGCTGGTTGATGGCATCTTCTATTGGTGCTGTTCCCAGATTGTGTCCGGAAACAATCACCACGTCATCTGCTCGTCCTGTGATTCGGTAATAACCTACCTCATCTCGCAAGGCATTGTCGCCTGTGAAATATCTTCCTTTAAAATCTGAAAAATACGTATCCACAAATCGTTTATGATTGTTCCAGATGGTACGTGCCATAGCCGGCCACGGAAATTTCACACACAAACTCCCCATTACCTGATTTCCTGCTATTTCATTGTTTTTTTCATCCATCAACACCGCTTGGATTCCCGGCAAAGGCAAAGTAGCGTATGTAGGTTTGGTCGGTGTGATGCACGCCAACGGAGAAATCATAATAGCACCGGTTTCGGTCTGCCACCAGGTATCTACAATCGGACAACGTTTTTTTCCTACAAAATCGTTGAACCAGTGCCATGCTTCTTCATTAATGGGTTCTCCTACAGACCCTAAAACGCGTAATGAAGATAAATCATGCGAAGTTACATACGAATAATCATTGGTCATCAACGAACGAATCGCCGTTGGTGCAGTATAAAACTGTGTGACTTTGTATTTATCAATCACATCCCAAAAACGAGACGGATTCGGATAAGTTGGCACACCTTCAAACAATACCGTGGTTGCTCCGTTTAACAAAGCTCCGTATAAAATATAAGAATGTCCGGTAATCCAACCCAGATCAGCAGTACACCAAAAAACATCTCCTTCTTTATAATCAAAAACATTCTGGAATGTATAAGCAGTCTGAATCATATAACCTGCTGTTGTATGTACCATTCCTTTGGGTTTTCCCGTAGATCCCGAAGTATAAAGAATAAACAACGGATCTTCAGAATCCATAATTTCGGCGGTATTGGTTGGTTCGGCTGTTTCATAAAGTTCGTGAAACCAACTATCTTTTTGTTTGTTGAAAGGAATAGTTGCATTGGTACGTTTTACCACCAATACCTTTTCTACAAGATCCAATCCTTCAATAGCTTTATCGACTACTTCTTTAGTTTTAATGATTTTCTCACCACGAAACCCACCATCTGATGTAATGATGATCTTCGCACCACAATCTTCAATTCGTGAACGAATTGCGGCATCGGAAAATCCGGCAAAAATAACCGAATGTATTGCACCAATTCGGGCGCAAGCCAACATCGTTACTGCCAATTCAGGAATCATCGGAAGGTAGATACACACCCGATCACCTTTTTTTACGCCCAATGATTTCAAAACATTTGCCGTTTTAGCAACCCGTTCATACAATTCGCTATAACTGATGATTTGTTCTTTTTCGTTGGGATTATTCGGTTCGAAAATGATCGCAGTTCTGTCGCCTCGTTTAGCAAGATGCCGGTCTATACAGTTTTTAGTAATATTTAATTTTCCGTCAATAAACCATTTAACCTCACCCTGGCTCATATCAAATTCACATACTTTGTCCCATCCCTGATACCAAACGAAGTTTTCTTCGGCAATTTTTCCCCAAAACTTTCTGGGTTCACGCACCGATTTTTTATAATGTTTGAAATATTGCTCTAAATCTGCTATTTTATAGTAACTCATAAATAAAGGTCGTTTTTTAAAAAGAAGTCTAATTTAATCTATTATTTTAAAACCTACAAAAGGTTTTATAAAAAAAGGAATCAAATTTGATTCCTTTTTTTATAACCTGAGTTCGATTATTTTTATCCATTGGAAGGGCTTTAGCCCATTCTGTAAATTCATCTCATAAGAGGCTTTATCCTAACCATTTTTTAGGCTAAAGCCTTTTTTATGCTTTATTTCTTTTATCGGGCTAAAGCCCGATGCCATTAATTGAACTCAGGTTTAACCATATATCTGTAGCAAAAAATAAAATATCACGAGTAATTTACACGAAATTACACCTCTTCTCTTAATACCTTTTTTCTTTTAAAGTACAACAATATACCACTTAAAATCAACCCGATGAATGCAATAAGTAACATATTAAAAATATAAGGATAAGTCAAAGTCACTGAACCGTTTTCGACAATCAGAATCCGGAATGCCGGCAGAAAATGCGTAAGCGGAATCACTTGTGCAATCCATTGTATCCAAACAGGCATTTGGCTAAGTGGCCACGTAAACCCGGACAGAATAAAACTCGGTGTAGCAATTACCATCAGTACTTCAGTAGCTTTGAGCTGATTAGGAATCATGATACTGACCAAAATTCCAATAAAACTGACAGACAGCACAAATACACCGGCAATCAACGTTAGTGTGCCGATATTTTCATGAAAAGGAATTCTGAACCACAGCGTAAACAGATAATACAAAATCCAGATACCAAAACTCATGATTAAATATGGAATTACTTTGACTGCAATCATTTCCCATACCGATTTTGTCCGGCGTACCAGCTCGGCGAAAGTTCCGTTTTCAAACTCTGAAGCGAAAGACAATGCAAGTCCCAGCAATAAAACCTGTTGCAAAACGGTGGCTAAAATTCCCGGCCAAAGAAAATACATATAGTTTGTACTTCGGTTATTTTGCTTGATAAATGTAGTTTTGAAAGGTTCGTACTGGCTTATGAGTAATTCTTCCGGAACACCCTGCTTTCTCAAGGTTTCTATCTGTGTCCCGGCTTTTAAAGTTCCTAAAACCAACTGTATGGCTGATGCTCCGTAATTGGCAGTCAGCACATTGGACGTATTGACTAATGTTAATATTTCCGGATTGCGTTTGGTTAAAACTTCGCGTTCAAAATCTTTCGGAAAAAAGACCACACAAACCGCATCATTCTTTGCAACGGTTTCATCGAGGCGCGTTTCGTCATAAATGATTTCAGCAATATGAATAACCTCGTTGTCATTCATCATCTCTATGGCTTTGTTTGACATGGAACTTCTGTCCTGGTCAACCACCACAATGGGTAAATCGGTTACTTTTCCTTTCCCGTAAACATACCCTAACAAAATTCCGTACATAACCGGTGCTCCGATGAATAATAATCGTAAGATTTTGTTGCCCCAAAACAACCGGAATTCCCGTTTTAGTAATTCTAAAAATGTTTTCATCATTATTGTTTTAATATTACCGTTGATTTGGTCAGAATGTCTTCGGTTTGGGTTGTTTGTTTTGGCAACACAATCATTTCGTACAAAGCATCCTGCATATCGTAATCCGGATAGGCAGTAGCAATATTAGCATAGGCACCAATTTGTTTAATGTTTTGTATTTCCGCTTCAATATTCTCATTGAGATAAGGAACAAAAACATGAATTGTTTCACCTTTTTTGTATTTTGTCAAATCGCTTTCGGGAATAGTAAAACGGAAATGAATCGTATTGGACAAAACGCCTTTAAATAAAGTATATCCCGGCAATGCCAATTCGCCTTGCTTGAGGGTGATTAAATTAATCTGCATATCCTGCGGTGCGATAATATAACGCTCTTTTTCTGCTACGCTGACTTCCTGCAATGCCCCGCTCGCTCGATCTTGTTGCCCGAGAGCCATCATTTGTTGTTCTATCCGGACACCATTTTGCACATCGGCAATTTCGGCATCAACCGCCAGTAATTGTGCCTGAGCACCCTGATACTTAGCAAAAACCTCGTCGTATTGCTGTTGAGGAATCAGTGAGTCTTTGACCAAAGCTTCCATCCGGTTAAGTGATTTTTTGGCAAATTCGTATTGCTCTTTCAATGCCGATTTTTTGGCGTTCAGTTGCTTTAACTGATTTTGTGTAGCACCGGTAGTTGCCATCTGATATTGTGCCTGTGCTGATTTAACCGCACCTTCAGCCTGTGCTTTTTTAGCAGAGACTTCCGGAATATCCAATATAGCGAGCGTATCTCCTTTTTTGACAAAGTCGCCTTCCTTGACAAGGATTGTTTCGATGCGTCCGGCAAGTTTACCTACAACCGCCAATTCGTCCCGTTCTACTTTCCCCTGTAATTCTTTGTTTGTGTTATTGCCGCAAGCAATAAGTAACATGGATGAGGTTATTGCTAATAAAATCTTTTTCATATTTACTGACTTTAATATGTTATTAATTTGTTTGATGGAATTACTCACATCATTCTATATTTTATTTAAGTTGGTGAATCTTCGATTTCGCCATTGAACATTTCGGTTGATATCAACTTAATGCTATGACTCATTTCATGATATAATCATTTTACAGTCAGGTATTGCGTTAATGTTCCGGTTGATTGATAAGTTGCAATCGCTTTTTCCCTTTGCTTAGCAATGGCCTCATACCAGTCGAATGAAGTTTTGAACGTATCATTTTCAGCTTCCAGGCGATTGTTGATACTCATTAATCCGTTGGCATATTGTTTCTGAGCCAGTGTGTTATTATTTTCTGCAATTTGTTTACGCTGCTGATGAATGGTCATTTGCTCTGTGGCTGTCTGGTATTCCGATTGATTTTTTGCCAGCAGTAAATCCAGTTTTTCTTTGGCATCGTTTAATTTCAGATCGATTTGTTG
>DATGMY010000005.1:0-8520 GCA_035307005.1 Flavobacterium sp.
TATGGAACATTTGGATGCCGCTACATTAGAGGAGTTTTACGATTTCTTCAAAAAATTCTATGTACCAAACAATGCGATATTGGTAGTTGCAGGTGACATCGAATATTCACAAACAAAACAATTGATTGAAAAATATTTCAGTCCTGTGAAAAGAGGTGCCGATGTTCCTAAAGTATCTGTTCAGGAAGAGCCGATCAGCCAGGAAATTAAAGCTTCTTTTGAAGATCCGAACATTCAGTTGCCTATGTATGTGACCGCATACCGCTTTCCATCGGTAAAACACAATGATACGTATGCTTTGGATTTGCTGATTGCTTACTTAACCGGTGGTAAATCTGCTCCGATGTACAAGAAAATTGTAGATGAAAAGAAAACAGCTATGGAATTGATGGCATTTACACATCCTTATTTGGTAGAAGATTACAGAATGTCGTTAATCGCAGCAATACCCACTCCGGGAACTACCAGAGAACAGATTCAGGAAGATATTGATGCGGAGATCAAAAAAGTTCAGACAGATTTGATTTCCGAAAGAGATTTTCAAAAGTTGCAAAACACGATTGAAAATGCTTATGTAAATCAAAATTCAAACCTGGAAACACTGGCAGAAAATCTGGCAACAAATTATATGCTGTACAAAGACACGAATATGATCAATACAGAAATTGAAAAATACCGCAGTGTAACCCGCGAACAAATCAGAGAAGCGGCTCAGAAATATCTACAGTCAAACAGCCGTTTGATTCTGGATTATGTGCCGGCAGCAGAATAATTTTTTAATTTTAACGAAGATTTTTATAATGAGAAAGATATTATTATTGGTAGCTTCTGTTTTGTTGGTAGGTACAGCCGAAGCTCAAATCAAAAGACCTCAGCCTCAGGCAGGTCCGATGCCTACGGTTCACGTACAAAAACCTCAGGAATTTACGTTGAAAAACGGACTTCAGGTTTTGGTGGTCGAAGATCACAAATTACCACGTGTAAGCTATACGTTAACGATTGATGTTCCTCCGTATGTGGAAGGAGAAAAAGTAGGCGTTTCGTCTTTGACCAGTGCAATGGCGGGCAACGGAACTACAAAAACATCTAAAGATCAATTCAATGAAGAAATCGACTTTTTAGGAGCCAACATCCGTTTCTGGAATTCAGGTGCTTCCGCTTCAGGTTTGTCAAAATATTCAGATCGTATTCTGGAATTGATGGCAGAAGGTGCATTGTACCCGTTGTTTACACAGGATGAGTTTAAAAAAGAACAAGACAACGCAATCGAAGGGTTGAAAAACGAAGACAAATCCGTATCGGCAATTGCTTCGCGTGTAGAAAACGCTTTGTTGTGGGGGAAAAATCATCCAAATGGTGAGTTTATAACTGAAGAGTCTTTGAAAAGTGTAACTTTAGAAGATGTTAAGAAAAACTACAAAGATCATTTTGTTCCCGAAAAAGCATATTTAATCATCGTAGGGGATGTGAATTTTAAAGACGTTGAAAAATCGGTTACCAAGCTTTTTAAAGATTGGAAAAAAGCACCGATGCCTAAGTCTGATTATCCACAGCCTGTAAATGTCAATAAAACACAAATCGATTTTGTGGATATGCCTAATGCTGTTCAGTCTGAAATTGCTTTGGTAAATACGTATAATTTACCTATGTCGCATCCGGATTATTTCCCATTATTAATGGCAAATCAAATCTTAGGCGGTGGTGGAGAAGGTCGTTTGTTTTTAAATCTGCGTGAAGAGCACGGCTGGACTTATGGAGCGTATTCATCGGCAGGGGCAAGCAAGTATCCTTCAAAATTCAAAGCAACGGCTTCGGTAAGAAATGCGGTAACCGATTCGGCTGTGGTTGAATTCATGAATGAAATCCATAAAGTGAGAACCACTGTTCCTACAGAGGAGGAACTGCAATTGGCAAAAGCTAAATTCATCGGAAACTTTGTAATGGAAACTCAAAAGCCGGGAACGATTGCTTCTTTTGCTTTGCGTACGAGAACTCAAAATTTACCTGCTGATTTTTATGAAAGCTTTATTCAGAATATCAATAAAGTAACGCCGCAGGATGTACAAACAGTAGCTAATAAATACTTCTTAAAAGACAATCTACGCATTGTTATTGCAGGTAAAGGATCGGAAGTGGCAGGTGCTTTGGAAAAATTGCCTTACACCGTAAATTATTACGATCGTTTTGCAAATCAGGTAGAAAAACCAGTCTTTTCAAAACCAATTCCGGCAGGAGTAACAGCTCAGACAGTTCTTAAAAACCATGTAGATGCTATTGGTGGTGAAGAAAAACTAAAAGCCGTAAAATCTATGGCTATGACCGCAGAAGGTTCATTCCAGGGAATGGAAATTACTTTGGCTCAAAAACAAACTTCAAAAGGACAATCTCTAGTGTCTATGACAGGTATGGGAATGGAATTGATGAAACAAGTGGTAACTCCGACAATGGGATACATGACCATGCAAGGACAAAGACAAGATCTTGAAGGAGAGGAACTGAAAGAAGCACAAAAGTCTGCTGTTATTTTCAGTGAATTGAAGGATATGGAAGAAGCAGCTTCTTTTGAATTGACAGGAATTGAAACTTTTGAAGGAGAAGATGTGTATGTTTTGAAGAAAGACAAATCTACTGTTTATTACAGTACAGGTTCGGGCTTAAAAATAGCTTCAACTGAAACTGTGGAAGCACAAGGACAATCTTTTGAAATGACTTCTTCTTACGGAGATTATCAGGAAGTAAAAGGAATCAAAATTCCTTATACAGTTTCTGTTCCACTTGCACCGGGAATGTCTGTTGAATTTAAAGTTTCTGATGCTAAAATTGATGAAGGCGTGACAGACGCTGATTTTAAATAATAGTTTTAGAAAACTCTGATAAAAGAAAAACCTACGGCGTGCCGTAGGTTTTTTATGTTTAAACAGATTGGTTCTTTTAGATTACGCATAATGAGTGGTTAATTTTGCAGAATGCCAAAACCTGACTGATCGGAAATAACCGGACAATTAGTACTAACCTGAGTTCGATTATTTTTATCCATTGGAATGGGCTTTAGCCCATTCTGTAAATTCATCTCATAAGAGGCTTTAGCCTAACCATTTTTTTAGGCTAAAGCCTTTTTTATGCTTTATTTCTTTTATCGGGCTAAAGCCCGATGCTATTAATCGAACTCAGGTTATTATTAAAATTCTCCTTTAAAACATGGTGTTTAAACCCTGTTTTTAAAATCGTCCGAAATTAATTAAATTTCATTTAATAAATATCCTTTTTGCAAGATTTAAATTACCTGTTCATTTTCTGATACCTATAAATCAGTTTGTATTCCTCAATTCGTATTTCTCTACAAATTCATACTTAGCTAACGTACCGTTCTTTGTTTTTATCATGGTCTGAGTACAATATTATTAAATCAGGCAGCACACTCATTCTTAACCACAATATTTAGAGTATCTTTATAGGATTAACCCCCTATCTCTAAAATTGAAAATTTTCATTAAATATATGGTCAGTATTCGCTGTAAGATGATAGTGAAAACCGAGTTGGATAAACTCGGAATCATTTATGGTGCAGTAGATTTGGGCGAAATAGAGATAAAACAAGACCTTATTTCTGAACAGTTGTTGCAATTAAAAACAGCATTGGCAAAATCAGGATTGGAATTAATGGATGACAAAAAAGCCATTTTAATCGAGAAAATAAAAAATGTCGTTGTTGAGCTTGTCCACTACGAAGATGAATTTCCAAAGATGAAGAAGTCGGAATACATCAGTGAAAAGCTCAACTATGATTATACCTATCTTGCCAATATATTTTCGGAAGCTACAGGAACTACGATTGAACATTACATCATCATACACAAAATAGAACGGGTAAAAGAACTGCTTATTTATGATGAACTGAATCTGTCTGAAATATCGTATAAACTCAATTACAGCAGCGTTGCGCACTTATCTGCCCAATTCAAAAAAATTACAGGACTGACACCTACTTTCTTTAAAAAATTAAAACACAAAAAACGTATCAATCTTGAAGATGTGTGAAAGGTGTAACTTCTGATAATCTTAAAAGTAGTGCATTAAAACACCGTTTGTTCCTATCAATAAATTTCCCGCAGAATCAGAAAGACCTAAAGAAGCAAAAAAATAAATAGAGGTCATCAGATAATTACCTATTTTTAAACTTTGTAAAACCCTTTAACACAACGTTTGTCATTCCGTAGGAATCTCTTATCAGTACCGGTAAAGATGCTTACAGCATGACAAACATAATGTTAATTTTAAAACACTATTGATTTACAGCGTTGTTTCAATATGTATGAATTTAAGTAATGACCTCTATAAATACTTTTTAATTTTGATATAATTTATCACTTTTCTCAATAGTAAATGTATGCCTAAAATTTAGCGTAATAATAAAAAAATCAAATCCCTTAAAATCATACGATTATAAGGGATTTGATGTAATTTGTATGCTATTTGCGGAGAAAGAGGGATTCGAACCCCCGGACCTGTTACAGTCAATAGTTTTCAAGACTACCGCAATCGACCACTCTGCCATTTCTCCCTTTAACGTTTTCGTTAAATGTGGTGCAAATATAGAAAGGATTATTTAATTGGCAAACTAAAAAAATGTTTTTTAGAATTTTATATAATCCGTAATTTCCAGTCCGTAACCAACCATTCCTACACGCTTGCTTTGTTCTGAATTAGACATCAATTTTATTTTTGTAATATTCAGATCGTGAAGTATTTGTGCACCAATTCCAAAGTCTTTTGCATCCATCTGTATTTTTGGAGCTTTAACAACACCTTGGTTTTCTGTCTGTAAATTTTTCAATTCGGTCAGACGGTTTAACAGATTCAGGGTGTTGTATTCCTGATTGATGAACAAAACAGCTCCTTTACCTTCATTTTCAATCGCCTGAAACATATTTTCAAGCTTCTCATCCGGATTGTTGGTCAGTGTTCCCAAAATATCATTGTTGACCTGTGAAGAGTTGATGCGTGTCAATATAGGTTCTCCGGCATTCCAAACCCCTTTGGTCAATGCAATGTGAATTTGTTTGTTAGTCACTTGTAAATAAGCTCTCAGACGGTATGTTCCAAATTTGGTAACAATATCAAAATCTTCTTTCTTCTGGATTAAACTGTCGTGTTTCATCCGGTAAGCAACCAGATCTTCAATGGAAATCAATTTCATATCCAGTTTCTGAGCTACTTCCATCAGTTGAGGTAAACGCGCCATAGAACCGTCTTCATTCAGAATTTCAACCAAAATTCCGGCGGGTTTAAAACCTGCTAATCGTGCCAAATCAACTGCTGCTTCGGTATGACCGGTTCTTCTTAAAACGCCTCCTTCTTTTGCAATTAAAGGGAAAATATGTCCCGGACGACCTAAATCTTCGGGTTTGGTATCGTCTTTTACTAAAAATTCAATGGTTTTGGAACGGTCGTGAGCGGAAATTCCTGTGGTACAACCATGACCGATAAGGTCCACTGAAACGGTAAAAGCTGTTTGATGCAATACGGTATTATTGGTAACCATAGGATGCAAATCCAACTCTTTACAACGTTTTTGAGTCAGTGGGGCACAAATCAGACCTCGTCCGTGCGTTGCCATGAAATTGATCATTTCCGGAGTTACTTTTTCTGCAGCTGCAATAAAATCTCCTTCATTTTCACGGTCTTCATCATCTACAACAATGACAATTTTTCCCTGGCGAATGTCTTCTATCGCTTCTTCAATTGTATTTAGTTTTATATCAGACATTTTCAATATTGTTTTGTTTCTTTTTAAACTTCTTTTTTAAATAATTGGTTATGGGATACAAAATGTTGTCCATACTATTAATTCCTCTGTCGCGGGCGGCTTTATAAGTAAAAATAAAAGCCAATGGAAGTAAGATTAATGTGGAAAGCCACGATCCTAAAAACGGTGTGATTCCATTTTCCTGTGCTAATTTTTTACCAAAAGTGTTGATGAAATGATAAGTGATAAATATCAACACAGCTAAAACCATGGGCAGTCCCAAGCCTCCTTTTCGGATGATGGCACCTAATGGAGCACCTACAAAAAACATTAGCAGACACGAAAAAGCAATGACAAATTTTTCATAAAATGCCACCCAGTGCCTGTTGATATTTTTGGTTTTTTCAATGAGTGCATTTTTATTGTTTTGAGTGGTAAACCTAATGTTTTCAGCTACTGCAGAAGCGTTGGAATAAATCGAAATTTTTTCTGAACGCTTTTTTAATGAGAACAGTGAGTCTAAGCTCACTTCTTTTAAAATAACAACGGCATTGTTTTGTTTGTATTCGCTCAAAAGCACACTGCTGTTGTTGCTTTGTGTTTCTTGTTGTGTAGTGATTTCGCTCTTGAAATTGGTGTTTAATGAATCAAGAGTGTAATTTAGTTGCGAAATATTCATCATATTTGCCGTGTTGGAAATCTTTTGAAGTTCTTCATCAGAATTATCAAATTCAGACAAGTCGATGCTTAAAATATAATGAACAAAATTTGCTTTGGCAAAAGGTTTTCGTTCCCGCTGCTGGAAATTTCTCTGTTTAATATCTTCGTAATAATTTCCGCTGTAAAGGTGCAGTTTAAGAAGGTTACTACTTTCGTTGGTTTCGATTCTGCCTCGTTCTGCTTTGATAACGGTTTTGTTTTGACTGTTTTGCTGATCAATCATGTGCATTACCACATTGTCCAGCATTTCATTTTTTTCGCCATATTTTTTATCAAACTTAATGTTAAACGCTCCCATATCGTTGAACTGACCGGCAGTAATTGCCATAGCGGGTTTGGTATGCATGATTTCACGGCGCATATTCACAAAACGAAAGTCTGCTTTAGGAGCTACATTGTTAGTAAACCAGAAGGATACCGCCGTAAGCAGCAATATAAAAAAAATCAGTGACCGCATCGCTCTTTGTAAAGAAATGCCAGCCGATTTCATTGCTGCAAATTCGTAATTTTCTGAAAAATCGCCAAAAGTCATAATAGATGCCAAAAGTACCGACAAGGGTAAAACCATCGGAATCATTTTTGGAGAATAAAAGAAAAGAAATTTTACAATCGTAATAAAGTCAAGGTCTTTTCCGGCAAAATCGCCAATAAAGACCCATATTCCCTGCAATACAAATATGAAAAAAAGTATGGCAAATACCGAGAAAAATGTTTTTACAAAGCTTGTTAATATATAACGATCGAGTATTTTCACGTTTACCGCCTTAATCTAAATTGTTGATGTAATAATTAGGATATTTTGATTTGGTAAAGGTAAAATGATTTTTTGACAATGCTTGATTCGTTTTAAAAGAATTAACGGTAATGATCACTTTCGAACCATTTTTGAAAACATCTGTCCGGTTGTAAATATGTTTGGTTTGCGTATCGATTCCTAAGTAAATTTCTTTTACATCTCTGTTATTAGTCGGAATCAGTTTAATGTATTGAATCGTTTTTCCACCCATGTTCTGTGTTTTGTCCCATATATAAGTGTAGCCATTCTGGTAAAATGTAAGCAAACCTGCGATACTTATTCCCTGATCTTCACTATTGCTGGCAACGGTAACTTCTTCATCATTCGGGTTGATGATGTATATTTTACTACCGTCAAAAATTTGGGTAATTCCCATAAAATCTACGGTATATTTTTCGCCTTGAATCGTCGCTTTTCCTTTTCCTTCCTGACTTCCGTTTTGATAGGTAAAATCTAAAGAAATATTGTTATAGCCTTTTATTTTGCCGGAAACTTCATCCAGCAATTTTTTTGCTTTATCACTGTTTTGTGCCTGAACTCCAAAACTTATCAGCAAAAGAGATATTAATGTTATTATTTTTTTCATTACATACTGCTTTTTTCGTTTTCTAAAAACTGTTCCAGCGAAATCAGATCGGGAATATTTACCGAACGGGCTTTACTGCCTTCAAACGGACCTACAATTCCGGCAGCTTCCAATTGGTCAATCAATCTTCCGGCGCGGTTATAGCCCAACTTCAGTTTGCGTTGCAGTAATGAAGCGGATCCTTGTTGTGCCGTTACAATGATTTCAGCAGCTTCCCTAAACATCACGTCGCGTTCAGAGATGTCAACATCAAGACTTGTGCCACTTTCTTCGCCAACGTATTCCGGCAACAGGTAAGCATCGCCATATCCTTTTTGTGAACCAATAAATTCAGTGATTTTTTCCACTTCGGGCGTATCTACAAATCCACATTGCACACGTACTATATCATTGCCCTGAGTAAATAATAAATCTCCGCGACCAATGAGCTGATCTGCTCCCGGACCGTCTAAAATGGTTCTTGAATCTATTTTTGAACTCACGCGGAAAGCAATCCTTGCAGGGAAGTTTGCTTTGATGATCCCTGTAATTACGTTTACCGACGGGCGTTGTGTGGCAATAATCAAATGAATTCCAATCGCACGTGCCAACTGTGCCAAACGCGCAATAGGAGTTTCCACCTCTTTACCGGCAGTCATAATCAGATCGGCAAACTCATCTACAACCAAAACA
>DATGMY010000006.1:0-3074 GCA_035307005.1 Flavobacterium sp.
GAAATAATATTTGAATTGGATTATTCTTTTAACAATAGTGAAGAGGGGTGGAAATATGAAGAGCAGGAAAAAGCTTTGGTATTTGCCAACCAATTGAAAAACATAGGTCAGAGTAACTTAGAAACATTAAATTATATGTTAGATGAAGGCTATAATGATTTGTTCTATGAAGTAGATGAAAATAATTATGATGAAGACTTGTTTTCTATATTGGCTTATTTACGTTCTGCGGTAGCTTCTAACTTAAGAATGATAAGCGTTGAGGAAAGTGAAATAGAAGGCACAATAAGCCCTTCTTTTTTAATTGGTAAATCTCATTTTATTTTTCAGGAGGATTATTACATAAACTTAGATATTCTTAGAGATAACATTGGTTTATTAGAAGCAGAAGCAATTAATACAGGTTGGCAACAAGATATGAATTTGGTTAATTTTATTAATAATTCAACTCAAGATTTTGTAACTTTTGACGTGCTTTATTCTTTTTATACTTCAAAAATAGATTTTAAAGAACATATAGCTGAAAAAGTAGTTTATAAAGCAGGAGATTGTTCAAAGTGGTGTGCTATAGGTTGTGGAACAGATTGGGGGTGTTGTGGTTCTTATACGGGGTGTTGTTATTATTCTTCTGCTTTTTGTTTATGGCATGATTTAGAGTGTACAAATTGTGATAAATGGCATTGCGGTTGGGATTGTAAACCTGATGGACCCGAGGGTAATAGACCTGTTAAAATAATAATGAGACCTGTATAGGTTTTATAAAATAACAAAATTATGAATTTACGTCAATTAAGTCCTATAGACAAGGCCTTTAGTATAATGCTTTTATTTTGCTTTATTTTTTGGTTTCTCTCAAAGACAGAGGTTGCAGGTTTTGTACTGTTTGGTGTTATATATCAAATGGGAGTATTTCCTATGATACTTTTAGCAGTATTATGCACATCTTATTTTTTAGTAAGATGGATTATGAATAGGTTTACACTAAATAAAATCTATTTTTATGGTTTTTTGTTAGGTATTCTTACAGTGTTGATTATGCGTTTTGTTTATTCTATATCTGCATCATCGGGAATAACTTTTATGAAATAACAAAATTATGAATTTACGTCAATTAAGTCCTATAGCCAAAGTTTTAAACTTTGGCTTTTTTATTGCTTCTACTTGCTCCTCATAAAGTTATAATATTGTTATTAATGTGATAAAAATCATATTTTATGGTATCTTTGCAGAAGTAACAAAACTAAAATCCTCTAAAAATGATAAAGGTATCAGAATCAGCAGCAAAACGCGCCAAAATGTTGATGGAAGACGACGGATTAAACCCCGAAACAGCTTTCATTCGTGTGGGAGTGAAAAGCGGTGGTTGCTCAGGTTTGGAATATGAATTAAAGTTTGATGAAAATGCCTTAGAGCACGATAAAATTTTTGAAGACAGTGGGGTAAAAATTGCCGTCGATAAAAAAAGTTTTCTCTATTTAATAGGAACAACTTTAGACTATTCAGGCGGATTAAACGGAAAAGGATTTGTTTTTAACAATCCTAACGCAAGCAGAACCTGCGGATGCGGGGAGAGTTTTTCTTTATAGTCAAAAGTCGGATGTCATAAAGTCGAAAGGCTAAAATGACTTCAACAAGACTTTAAGACTTTTAAACTTTAAGACGAAAAATATGTCAAAATACACAGAAGAAGAATTAAAAAAGGAATTAGAAACCAAGGAATATGAATACGGCTTTTACACCGAGTTAAATGCCGAAACATTTCCCGTGGGACTAAACGAAGATATTGTCCGGGCGATTTCCAAAAAAAAGGAAGAACCTGAATGGATGACCGAATGGCGTTTGGAAGCTTTCCGTATCTGGAAAGAAATGATTGAACCCGAATGGGCAAATGTTACCTACGGAAAACCTGATTTTCAGGCAATTTCATATTACTCCGCCCCAAAACAAGCAGATCCAAACAAAACGCTGGACGACGTAGATCCTGAACTTTTGGCGATGTACAAAAAACTGGGAATTTCTATTGAAGAACAAAAACGTATGAACAACGTGGCGATGGATATTGTGGTGGATTCCATTTCTGTTGCTACTACTTTTAAAGAAACACTGAACGAGAAAGGCATCATTTTTTGTTCTATTTCCGAAGCAATTAAAGAACACCCCGAATTGGTTAAGAAATACATCGGTACTGTTGTTCCAAGAAGCGATAACTTTTATGCAGCATTAAACTCTGCGGTATTCTCAGACGGATCATTCTGTTACATACCAAAAGGTGTTCGCTGCCCGATGGAATTATCGACTTATTTCCGGATCAATCAGGCAGGAACCGGTCAGTTTGAACGTACATTGCTGATTGCCGATGAAGGTTCGTATGTTTCTTATTTAGAAGGTTGTACTGCACCGTCTCGTGATGAAAACCAATTGCACGCAGCAGTAGTAGAATTAATCGCGATGAACGATGCCGAGATAAAATATTCGACCGTACAAAACTGGTTTCCGGGCGACAAAGAAGGAAAAGGAGGCGTGTTCAACTTTGTGACCAAACGCGGATTGGCAGAGAAAAACGCCAAAATCTCTTGGACACAGGTAGAGACAGGTTCTGCGGTAACGTGGAAATATCCAAGCTGTATTTTGAAAGGTGATAATTCGGTGGGAGAATTTTATTCCATTGCAGTAACCAACAATTATCAGCAAGCCGATACCGGAACAAAAATGATTCATTTAGGAAAAAACACCAAATCAACCATTATTTCCAAAGGAATTTCTGCCGGAAAATCACAGAATTCTTATCGCGGATTAGTAAAAATAGGCTCAAGAGCTGAAAACGCACGAAATTTTACTCAATGTGATTCTTTGTTGATGGGCAACGAATGTGGAGCACACACGTTTCCTTACATAGAATCTCAAAATGCTACCGCTAAGCTGGAACACGAAGCCACGACAAGTAAAATCGGAGAAGATCAGGTTTTCTATTGTAATCAGCGTGGAATTCCAACCGAAACGGCTATTGCATTAATCGTGAACGGATTTTCAAGAGAAGTGCTGGATAAATTGCCTATGGAATTTGCCGTAGAAGC
>DATGMY010000007.1:0-3521 GCA_035307005.1 Flavobacterium sp.
TAATCACCTTCTGGCGGAATATAGTACCCGTGACTTTCTGTATAGCTAACCGTTTTAAAGATAAAATCTTCAAAAAGAAAATATTGTGGATTTTCGTCCTCTTCGTTTATTTGTCTCCACCAGCCTTTCAGTTCTTCCGAACGGTTTAGATTTTTGTAATCATCAATACGATCATCTTCTTTGTCGCAGGAAATCATTCCAAGAACGGTAAAAACTAATAGTATTTTAAGAATAAATGGTTTCATATAATTTATGAATTATTTACTTATAGACTTTGGCAGTGTTTTTAGCACTGCCAAAGCTTTTTATAATCCGGTATCTTTTACATAAATATACGGTGGGTTTTCCATATAAATTTTCAAAGTATCATTTGTGGCATTTAGTTGATAATGATAACTATCTTCATCGCTTTTAACTTTAAAATCGCCTGGCATAAGTAAATAAATTTTCTCATCATCATTATACCAATATTCTTCTATATTGCCGTATTGTCCGTTATGAATGTTAAATGAATAAAACTGTACTTTATAATCATCAAAAAACACCTTACGTGGATTTTCTTCATCTTGTTCATAATTAATTTGTCTCCACCAACCTTTCAATTCTTCCGAATGGTTCTGGCTTTTATAATATTTAATTAAATCTTCTGCTTCGTTATCGCACGAAACTATTCCAAGAACGGTAACAGCAAATAAGATTTTAAGAATAAATGGTTTCATATAATTTGTTTTTTCAAAATTACGGATTGTTTTTTATCTTTCCTTTTAGAAAAGTTTCGTTATCCGAAAATATATCAGAAAAGGCATAACTATCTGCGTACTGTCTATTATACTTCCTGCAAAGGTAAATACTCTCAAAATAATTCGTTGTAGTACTTCCACTACAACGATTGTAGAACTTTCACTGCAGCTGTTGTCGAACTGTTCTACAAAAAAATATGAAGGATCTGTTTAAAAGTCATTCCTTTTTATTTTATTGATCTTTTTTTTGAGATAGCAACCTAATTTAATCTGTAAAATTTCCATTGTTTCGCTCAACGTAATAATGTTCGGTCTGATTCTTAGAAACGGATAAATTTGTTGTTTTGTGAGTGATAAAGAGTTGTTATGTTTCATTATTTCCAACAATAGAAAGTCTTAATCACGGCTTTATTTGTAAATTTGTGCATTGATTCAGAAGACTTTTATGAGAGATTTATTCATTGTATTGTTCGTCTTAGCGGCACTGACCGGTTGTAAAAAAGAAGCAGAACCTGTAGATGCGGCAGTACTTCAGGTATATCAGGATTCCCTGGCACGAACTGTTCAGGGCAAATGGAAATTTACAGTTGCGATTGAAAACCCGGTGGTAAGCACCAAACTGAGCAACTGGGAAGAATGGCGGAATTTCGTCAACGAACTGATCATTGCTCCCGATCCTTCGGTTTCACATCTGCAGCATAAAGCGGGAAATTTAGTGCAAAATACAGCTTTGCTGCGCAACAATATTCCTGAATTGTACAACAGACAAGAGACCGCTGCCCGCATCGGCTTGTTGGAAACCAACGTACAAAATTTGGATATGCATCTGGATTTGGAGCCGATCAATCAAACCGAAGTACTCAGATTACTGGCAAATATTCAGAAAAATACTACTTCGCTGATTCATCAGTTTGACGAGTTTGAAGTCAAAGCCCGGATCCCAAGAGAAGAAGGAGAAAGTCAACTGATTCATTCCATAGATACCGTAAAACGTGCAACCTTAAACGCATTACCACAAGAATAATGAGTGTTAAAAAAGTATTTGAACAAGCGGCAAAAACGCAATCTTTACAACAATATATTTCCCAACCCCAAGCGAAAATTCACGCCAAAGGATTCATTGGTTCAGCATTGTCGTTCCAGATTCAGGCGTTGTTTAAAAACAGTGACCAGCATTTTCTGTTGGTTTTCAAGGACAAAGAAGAAGCGGCTTATTACCTGAATGATTTGGAAAACCTGATTTCTAAGGAATATGTGCTTTTTTATCCGGGATCTTACCGTCGTCCGTATCAGATCGAAGAAACGGACAATGCGAATGTATTGCTGCGAGCGGAGGTCTTGAACCGGTTAAACGCCCGCAAAAAACCGGTCGTGATAGTTTCCTATACCGACGCATTGTTTGAAAAAGTGGTAACGCGCAAACAGTTGGACAAAAACACATTGAAAATAGCCGTAGGCGAACAAATAACTATTGATTTTGTCAACGAAGCGTTGTTTGAATACAACTTTAAACGGGTGGATTTTGTTTCAGAACCAGGCGAGTTTTCCGTTCGGGGCGGAATTATTGATGTGTTTTCTTTTTCGAATGAAAATCCGTACCGGATTGAATTTTTTGGAAATGAAATCGACAGCATTCGTGCGTTTGATGTAGAGACGCAGCTTTCGATTGAAACCAACAAAAAGATCACCATTATTCCCAATGTGGAAAATAAGTTTTTACAGGAAAGCCGTGAAAGTTTTTTGAATTACATTCATCCCAATACGGTGTTGTTTTTTCAAAATACACAGGCAACAACTGAGCAATTGACCAAAATGTTTGGCAAGGCGGAGGAAGCATTTGACAAACTGAGCAGTGATGTAAAACATCTTTTACCAGAGCAGATGTTTCTTTCGGCGCGAGAATTTTTAGCTAAAGCCAATGATTTTACTGTGGTCGAACTGGCACAAAACAAGCAATTTGAATCAGATTATTCTCTTGATTTTTTCATAAAACCCCAACCATCGTTCAACAAGCAATTTGATTTGCTGATGGATAATCTCAATGAAAATACCGAAAACGGTTATACCAATTATTTGTATTGTTCCAGCGAATCGCAGGCAAATCGTTTTGAAGAAATCTTTTCAAGTTTAAAAGATCAGAACAAAGAAATTCGGCAATATAAAACTATTGTCATGCCTTTGTATCAGGGTTTTGTGGACGAAGAACATCAGATTGCCTGTTATACAGACCATCAGATTTTTGAGCGTTATCATAAATTCAACATCAAAAACGGTTATTCAAAAAAACAAACCATCACCTTAAAAGAGTTGACTACTTTGTCGGTGGGGGATTATGTGACGCATATTGACCACGGCATCGGGAAATTTGGCGGATTGCAAAAGATTGATGTCGATGGTAAAAAGCAGGAAGCCATCAAACTGATTTATGCCGACAACGATATTGTTTATGTTTCGATTCATTCGCTGCACAAAATTTCGAAATACAACGGCAAGGATGGCGCACCGCCCAAAATTTATAAATTAGGTTCGGGTGCCTGGAAAGCCTTGAAACAAAAAACCAAAGCACGGGTCAAGCATATTGCTTTCAACCTGATAAAACTGTATGCTAAACGCCGTCTGGAAAAAGGTTTTGCCTGTGCGCCCGACAGTTATTTGCAGGCAGAACTGGAAAGCTCGTTTATTTATGAAGACACGCCCGACCAATTAAAATCGACGATTGATGTAAAAAACGATATGGAAACCGACCGACCAATGGATCGTTTGGTTTGTGGAGATGTTGGC
>DATGMY010000008.1:0-12316 GCA_035307005.1 Flavobacterium sp.
TCTTTCAATCTGAACAGTATTCCCCCTGCATTAATTGAACGGATTGAAGTTTATAAAGGTGTTGTTCCTATTCATCTTTCTGACGATGCTTTGGGCGGTGCTATCAATGTAGTACTTAAAAAAGGCGTTCGCAACAGTTTAAACGCATCGGTTTCTTATGGTTCTTTCAATACTTTTCAAGGGAATTTCAGTGGTGTAACCCGTAACGACAAAAGTGGCTTTACATTGAAAGCATCAGGGTTTTACAATTACTCGGATAATGATTATGAAGTCTGGGGAAAATTTGTAAAAAACACTTTACCCAACGGACGGCTTGAACAAGTAAGAGCCAAACGTTTTAACGATGCCTTTAAATCCATCGGAGGGCAGGTTGAAGTAGGATTTACCGACGTAAAATGGGCAGACCAGTTCTTTATCAGCTTTAATGCGTCGGATTCCTACCGCGAAATTCAGCACGGTACTTATATGACCCGACCGTATATGGGACGATTTGAAGATTCAGATGCACAGGTTGCAAGCTTTAACTATAGAAAGAAAGATTTTTTAGTTAAAGGTCTGCATTTCAATGTTACAGGAATGTACAGTCAGCGTCTTCAGGTGGTAAATGATACTGTAAAATGGAACTATAACTGGTTTGGAGAGAGAAGCCTTGATTTAGACGGAAATCCGATTTTATCAAGTACAGGTGCACAGCAAGGAGCACCGACCATTAATAGTTCCAAAAGAAATGTTTATACCCTTCGTGGAGATTTGTCTTATGAAATTAATCCGAATCATCGTTTCGTCTTTAATCACTTGTATTACAATTTTGACCGTAGAGACAACGATGAAATGAAGTCAGCTATAGAACGTAATTTCATAGAAACAAGATTCTTAACCAAAAATATCACAGGGCTTGCATACGAAATGAGAGCTTTTGACACCAAGCTGAAAACCAATGTTTTTTCTAAATATTATCAACAGGAAATTGAAAAAGTCAAACCGACTTTGAAGACTATTGACGGTCTACGGCAACAAGTAGATGAACATTTCAGCAGCAAATACGATTATCTGGGCTATGGAGCAGCTGTTTCCTATCTGGCAACACCTTCTGTTGTTCTTTTAACCTCTTTTGAGAAAGCCATCCGTCTGCCGGTTGAAAATGAAATTTTTGGAGATATTGGAGAAAACATCATCGAAAACAATTCTTTACAGGCTGAAATAAGTAATAATATTAATTTAGGCTTTAAAGTAGGCCCTTATAAAATTGACAAACATAAAGTTTCGGTTGGTGCCAATGGATTTATCCGCAATACCAAAGATCGTATCGTCCGCAGGTCAAACACCCGAATCAATGATGCGGAACAAACAGCACCTTTTGAGAATTTATCGAGTACAAAATCAAAAGGTTTTGAAATTGAACTGAATTATGAGTTTAATCAGCGTTTTATCCTTTTTGCAAATCTTTCAAGGTTCAACACCGTTTACAGCAAAAAGTACGATGACAACGGAAACATCTTTGGGTATTACAACCAGCAGTTACCAAATGAACCATTCTTTACTGCATCGGGAAGTGCACAATATACCATTCCGGATTTTATTATGAAAGAATCTGTCTTAAATCTTCATTACGGATTTAATATGATTGATGCCTTTTATACCAACTGGTTGGAGACGGACGATTTTCAAACTCCAAAGCAGTTTATACAAGATTTAGGATTAAGCTATATTTTTCCTAACAAACAATTTGTTTTAAGCTTTGACGCCAAAAACATCTTTAACAAAGAAGCTTACGACAATTTCGCTGTTCAGAAACCGGGACGTGCCTTTTATGTGAAATTAAATTATTCATTCAATAAATTTTAACAAACATTATTCAATATGAAAAATCATTTTTTCAAATCAATTTTATTCAGTACTCTTGCCGGAGCAATGTTTTTAACAAGTTGTGATTCAGACGACACAACACCTGACAACGGCGGAGGTCAAACAGTTGACCGTTGGATTACTGTAGCAGGTGCTTTGATGCAGGATAATGCAGGCGATGGAAACGGAGGTACTAGAGTATTTTCGGTAAGCAAAGCTGACGCGAAAAATCCGGAAATTGCTATTAACGTATATGACAACGGGTTTCCTGTTCCTTCAAACAGAACGGCTCGTTTGCAATCTTCACAAGACGGAAAAACTTTGTTCAATATCGCATATACAGGCGATAATGGAGGAGAGTTTACAAAATATAACGTAAACGGAGGAGCAAGTTTTACACCCGCTGATGTTACCGTAAGTATTGCACAATATGCAGGCACTTCTCCTCGTTGGGCAAAATTATTTGACGGTGACAAAACAGGAATTGCTGTGAATGTAACTGCACCGCAAATCACAACAGACGAGAACGAAAATTATATGTACACCAGAGGAACAGCAACTGTTTTAGCTTTGGATTTGCAACAAGTTTTGATTTCTCGTTACAAACAATACGAATTGCCTTTAACAGTTGAGGAAGAAACACAGGGACACCATATTTTCCGTTTAGATTCTCCTGTGTTAAACAAAGCAGGTAATAAATTAATCATCGGAGCGTGGATGCGTAAAACCAACCCTGAAACAGGAGAAAATGAATCAGGTTATCAAAGAATAGGAACTAAATCGGTTGTAGTAGATTATCCTTCCTTAGAAAACCCAACAATCATCACATCAACTGTTGATAATGGCGACACCAGCGGATACAGAAGTTTCAATGCTTTTGTTGCTGATGACGGAAATATTTATCAGGCTACCCAAAGAGGTTCTAAAGGTTCTTACATTCTTAAAATCAATCAAAGCAACGTGTATGATAATTCTTATGCATTCAGTTTAGATGCTGCTTTAGGCGTTACAGGAACCTATGTAGATGCATGGAGATATGCAGGAAACGGTATTGGTTATGTAATGTACACTCACAACGGTGCTGCAGACCAAGGTTTTGTAGCAAGAGTAGATTTGAATGCAAAAACAGCTACCGCTGTTGACTTACCTTACGAAGCTGGGTTAGATTTTGGTCAATACCAAGGTTTTGTAGTTGATGGTGATGAAGTTTACATTGCGGTTACACCGGTAGGAAAAGATGGAAACATCTACATAATGAACAGCAAGACTGAAACCGTAACAAAAGGTGCTAAACTGGTAAATAAAACAGGTAACCACTATATCGGAGTTTATTAATCCTTATATCGGATTTTTTACAAATAATTCTCAATGAACCTCAAGGATATGTATCTTTGAGGTTCATTTTTTTTTACAGACTTTTGAGGACATTAAAACAAATACTGGATTGGTATATCAATGCAAGCCTTCACGTAGCTTTTGCTACAACGGCTTTGGTAGGTATTACCAATTATTATGCTCGACTTTCGGTTAATTGGAGCATATTATTATTTGTCTTTTGCGCCACGATGAGCAGCTATAATATCATTAAATATTTGGGGTATGTTTTAACCAATCAAAACTATAAAAATACCCTTAAAGCAATTATCGGAGTTACAGGTTTTGGTCTGGCAATCTGTTTGTATTTCTTTTTCACTTTTAAGCCTGTTACGCAACTCGCTATTGGTTTTTTTGGCTTTTTGAATGTTCTTTATGTATTTCCTTTGGGTAAAAGCTTATCTAATCTGCGGAATGCCGCCGGAATTAAAATTTATATTGTGAGTATTTGCTGGGCAGGCGTTACATTACTTTTACCATTATTAGAAGCCGGTTTGGACATTACTACCGATGTAATATTAAAATTTTTGCAAAGATTCATCCTCACGCTGATTTTGATTCTTATTTTTGAAATCAATGATATGAAGTATGATGATCTCCGCTTGAAAACTGTTCCGCAAAGCATCGGTATTTCTCCTACCAAAAACCTGATTTACATCTTAAGCCTGATGTTTTATTTATTAGATTTCTTTAAAACGGGTGATTATCCGTATCAGGCTGTGGTCAATGTGCTTTTAGTAATTACCATCATCCTGCTCACTTATTTTGTCACTCCAAATCGTTCAAAATACTACACCTTATTCTGGGCTGAAAGTGTCCCGGTTTTATGGTATTTATTGATTTTACTGATTTCATCTAATTGACTTAAAACAGTAAAGAAAACAAAAAAGCTCGTCTTTCCGAGCCGTCAGTCTTTTCGTAATTTTTCCCAATGAAAAAGGTTAAACCATCTTGAAAACAAGACGAAAACACCTGATGTGCCGAGACGGATTTTGACTCACGCATTACGAATAGCTACCTTACCGACAAGTAAAGATTCTTTTAAATCGGCACAAAATTTGAAAGCAAATTTAAAAAAATCAAGAAGAAAAAAAAACGAAATAAACAACAACCACTATATAAAGTTGTACTTTTAAACTTAGACCAAACAGTACAACTTATCAACCTGAGTTCGATTAATAGCATCGGGCTAAAGCTCATTCCAATGAATAAAAATAATCAAACTCAGGTTATTAATTTTCATTTTCATACACAACCTTATTTCTTTTATTTTTAATACTTTTAACTTTCAATAGCTATTGAGACGGCTTACTTCATTATCTTTGTAAGACAGGTTTTTAATTTATGGATTTATTTCAACCGACAGACAAAAATTTATTGCCTTATGACGGTGAGGTTATCTACCACGGTATTTTGCTTGATCCGAACGAATCTGAACAGTTTTTTAATGCGTTGTTACAGAAAATTGACTGGTACAATGATAAATCAATAGTCTTTGGAAAAGAAGTCATTACCAAACGAAAAGTTGCGTGGTATGGTTCCAAAGATTTTTCTTATACCTATTCGGGAGTTACCCGAATCGCTGCACCGTGGATTGAAGAATTGCTGGCTCTAAAACAATTGATTGAACTATATACCGACAGTATGTACAATTCGTGTTTGTTGAATTTGTATCACAATGGTGATGAAGGAGTAAGCTGGCACAGCGATGGTGAAAAAGATCTGGCAGAAAACGGCTCCATAGCGTGTTTGAGTCTGGGAGCACAACGCCGGTTTGATTTTAAGCACAAACAATCGGGCGAAAAAAAATCGTTTGAATTGCCCAACGGTTCGCTAATCGAAATGAAAGGAGCAACCCAAAAACACTGGTTACATCAAATTCCCGTTACCAAAAAAGTAACATCACCAAGAATTAGTTTGACTTTTAGGCAGATGAAGTTGTAAAACATTATTATTGCCCGTAGTGCATTATCTAACTTGGTTTTTTGTCACAGATTCACAAATGATGAACCCATAAAATATTTTTAAATATGTAACCGTTCCCTCAATTGTTTCATTTTCTCCATTCCTTTTTCAATCGTTTTAAAATCGTATATCAAAATGGAAATCAGAAGTATTATCGGGATCAGCAACACGTTTTCGTGATAATCAATCGTTACAAACGCACTCACCATTGCTCCTGAAATAAACGAGACAACTACCGCTAAATTGAGTAATAAGGAGCGTAATACAAAAACTCTATTTCCCTTTCTCAGAAGTATTTTTCCAAATCCGATTCCAACATCTGTTACCATTCCTGTAAGATGCGTAGTACGCACTACTTTTCCGCTAACCATCGAAACAATTCCATTCTGAATTCCCATCGCATAAAGTAAGATAAGAATTTGTTTGGCTTGTTGGTCAAAATTCTTGTGAATCAAAAAACACCACAAAAGCAGACCGATTTCAATAACAATCGGCAAGGTGTAAGAGAGTTTGGGTTTTCGTTTTTCAAAAAAACCAATAATTACCGAGGAAGTAAACGATCCAAACCCAAAAGCAGCTATCCAGAGTGTGATTTTTTGTACAGCAGTCCACTTGGATTGCTCAAACCAAAGAGCAAATTCACCAATATGCCCTGTGATGTTTGTTGTGAAAGTACCAAAACTTACAAAACCAAAAACATTAACGATGCCTGCTGCAAAAGCAAAGAGTATTGCCAGCAGTAAGTTATGTTTAAAAGTTCGTCTAAAACCTTTGGATTGCAGCATAATAAAAATCTTCTTTACAAAGATACGAAACCATTTGTCTTGATTTCTCAGTTAATACTTTAAATGATAAAGTAATTTTTTGTGATTTGCAAATATTGTTCAGAATATTTCTAAACACATTTTGTTTACCCAGGAACGCTACATTTTTCGTACTTTTGGGGTTTTAAACAAAAAATCAAAAAACAATGTTACAATTAGTTGACCAACTTACAGGAAGTGCTTTTGTTTTTACCATAAACGAGCAAACCACCATCGATGCATCATTACCAAATTATATTCAGGAAGCTTTTGAAAGCTTTAAAAATTCGGACGAAAAAGAGGATTTTGTAAAAATAGGTAAAAGTGTTTATTTCTTTGTCAAAGAAAACGAAGACTTGGAAAAAATGCGTGTAGCCGGATTTAACGTCCGTCAAAAATTAGACAAAAAAACAACCGGAATTACCATTGCCGGAAATGGTGAAACAGCTTTAGCATTGGCTGAAGGGTTGGCATTGTCTAACTATCAGTTTTTAAAATATTTCAAAGATGCTGACGAACGCGAATATGCTTTGGAACATATTTATATGATGGGAAACATCACTGAAGCTGACATCGACCGAATGAACAACGTTATCAGAGCGGTATTCTGGGCACGTGATATGGTAAACGAACCCAATTCTTATTTGACCGCTTTGCAATTAGCCAAAGAAATTCAGGAAATTGGTGACGAGGCACAAATGAACGTTGAAGTTTTTTACAAATCACAAATAGAAGCACTTAGAATGGGCGGATTGCTTGCTGTAAACAAAGGGTCGGTACAGCCACCTACATTTACCGCAGTGGAATACAAACCTGCAAATCCTGTCAACGAAAAACCCATTGTTTTAGTAGGAAAAGGTGTGGTATATGACACTGGAGGCTTGTCTCTTAAACCAACGCCCAATTCTATGGATTTGATGAAATCCGATATGGGTGGTGCGGCAATGATGGCAGGAACGATTTATGCTGCGGCATTAAACAAGTTAAACATTCACATTATTGCATTGATTCCTGCGACAGACAACCGTCCGGGCGGCGATGCGTATGCACCGGGCGATATCGTAACAATGATGGACGGGACAACGGTTGAAGTATTAAACACTGATGCCGAAGGTCGTATGATTCTGGCAGATGCCATCAGTTATGCCACAAAATACAATCCTGAATTGATTATCAACGCAGCCACATTGACCGGAGCAGCTTTGATTGCAGCAGGTTCGCGCGCGGCTTGTATGATGAGTAATGCGGACGAAAGTATCAATCAGGCATTGCACAAAGCAGGAAACAAAGTGTATGAACGTATGGTGCAACTACCATTGTGGGACGATTACAAAGAACAATTAAAATCGACTTGTGCCGATTTGAAAAACATTGGCGGACGTATGGCAGGAACCATCACTGCAGGTAAATTCCTGGAACATTTTGCCAAAGCACCTTTTGTTCATATTGATATTGCCGGACCTGCTTTTACCGAAGCTCCCGAAAACTATAAAGGAAACGGCGGCACAGGAACAGGCATCCGAATGCTGCATGAATTCTTTCTAAACTATAAAAAATAACCTCAAAAATCCGCTGTCAAATGACAGCGGATTTTTTTATCTAAACCCCACAAGTTTGTTAGCGGGTCGTTAAAAGACTTGTTAAAACATGTTAGCAACAACTCTTTACTGGCACACTTTCTTTCCCCACGATGAGAGTACCTTCTACACAGTAAATATTCATTCTCTTTCAAATTCGCCCTTTTAGGATCATAAATCAACTGGCACAATACTTGACTACTTTTTACATTATAAATCAAATACTTAGAAATCACAATATGACTACAACAATATACAAGTTTAAAAACATTGAATCAAGACGGAACATTCCCAAACCTTGTCTCAAAGTTGTAGATCATCACACCATACAAAAAACAGCACGAAATGAGTTTTTGGAAAAACTCTCTGCTAATTCTATGAAACCCCGCGATTATTTCATTTTATTTATCACTTTTCTGGCAATGCTGCTTTCTGTGGCAAGTCTTTTTATATTCCAGCCGGAAATCGAGAAAATTTATACTTTGAGAATGGAAACCTGGTGGGGCAATATCGCATTTTATGTCGCTGTTAGTTTACTTATTTTTCAAACAGGCTTTTTTATATATCTGATAGCTCTGTATCTGAAATACAAACCAATCAAGGCAGTCACGGATGAACTTTTACCAACCTGCACCGTAATTGTTCCTGCTTATAACGAAGGAAAATTGGTTTATGAAACCTTGTTAAGCCTGGCAGACAGTAATTACCCCACAGATAAGCTTCAAATCTTTTCAATTGACGACGGAAGTAAAGATGATACGTGGCAATGGATGCTTAAAGCTAAAGAGATTTTGGGAGACCGCTTGAATATTTACCAGCAACCGGTCAATCAGGGTAAACGTCGTGCTTTGTATCGTGGATTTCAGGAAGCAACAGGAGAGGTTTTTGTAACAGTGGACAGTGATTCCATTGTAAAAGAAGATACGTTGCGCAATTTAGTAAGTCCGTTTGTTCTTGATAAGGAATGTGGAGCTGTTGCCGGAAATGTCCGGGTTTTGAACAAAGAAACGGCATTGATTCCTAAAATGCTGAATGTAAGTTTTGTTTTTAGCTTTGAGTTTATCCGTTCGGCACAAAGTGCCATTGGATCTGTATTTTGTACTCCCGGAGCCTTGGCAGCTTATCGCCGGGAAGCTGTTTTGAACTGCCTTCACGATTGGATCAATCAGACTTTTATGGGACAACCAAGTGATATTGGCGAAGACCGCGCCCTTACCAATATGATACTCAAACAAGGGTATCAGGTGCTGTTTCAACGCAATGCGTATGTTTACACCAATATACCGGAGAACTATAAAAACTTATACAAAATGTTTGTCCGATGGGAACGAAGCAATGTCCGTGAAAACATTATGATGAGCAAATTTGCCTTTACCAATTTCCGGAAATCTTCTAAAACAGGATTGCGTATCCTTTTATTTAATCAGTGGATCAAGGTTGTTATGGCTTATCCCTTATTGCTTTTACTTTTGTTGGTGGTCTTCTCCTACCCTCTTTTATCATTGATCAGTACTTTGGTATTTGTCCTTGTTTTTTCAAGCATCCAAATGTTTTTTTACGCCAAAAGATATAATTTTCCCGAAGCATTTCTGGCTTACACCTACAGTATATTTTATGCGTTTGCATTGTTTTGGATTACTCCTTATGCGATTCTTACTGCCAGCAGACGTGGATGGCTGACCCGGGGTTTATCCTGAAAAAGTCATCTTCATATATTTTTCAGAAAGCAACTTTGACAATGTCAGGTTGCTTTTTTGTTTTTTTTAAAAAGTAAAGCTAAATAGAAATAAAGTAAAGCAAATTTGTCTTTTTAGAAAACTTACTTATCTTTGTAGCAAATAAACCTAACTTAATATGAAAAAAAAGAACAACTTAATTCCTAAAAAAAAGATGTGGATTAGTTTCACATTCATTTTTCTTCCTGTTCTAATATTAGTTCTTTTAAAATCAATTGGTTTTGAAGAATATTTAGACTATAATAAACTTTTAAAACTTGCGGCAAGCATAGCACTTGTTGGAATGTTTTTGCTTTTTATGACCCAATGGACAAAAGATGACGGAGATGAAATGTATCTGCAACTAAGGTTAAGAGCTGTTCTTTATGGAGTTGTAGCGGGTATTACAACTTTGCTAGCAAGTTCTGTCCTCAGTCTGAGTGAGTGGTTTGATATTGACTATACCCATTATAGCGGTTTCGGACTGATGTTTTTTATTTTACTTATAATACTAATGAATTTTGGGATGCAAATTCGTGCCTTATCCAAACAAAAAGTAGAATTAGATGAAGAATAGCATTAAAGTGGAACGTGCACGGCACAATCTGACACAAGGCGATTTGGCGGAAAAAGTAGGTGTTTCGCGTCAGACGATAAATTCCATTGAAACCAAAAAATACGTTCCTTCGGCAGTTCTGGCATTAAAAATCGCTCAGGTTTTTCAGCTTCCTTTTGAAGAATTGTTTCAACTGGAAGAGGATGATTGATTAGCCGGAAATATTTTTTAATATAGTAATAAAGAATTCTGCAAATAACATCAACAGACTGACACTGCTATAATTATTTATGAATGCTTATTATTCTTACCTAACATATTGTTTTTGAAAAAGATAAAGGAAATAAAAAGCTTTTAACGACTGTATTTGTCATTCAGTCCTATTCCGTCAAAAATCTGATTTTTATATTTTTCAATTCTTCCTACTCTTGTTTCTGATTTTTTGGGTTGTGAAAAATGAATGATATAACCTCTCTGTCTCCCCAAAGTTAGATTACAAAAGGCTTTTTTAAAAGCAGGATCTTGTTCAAATGCTTGTGCTAATTCTTCAGGAATTGGCTCGGGATTTTTTTTAAATTCTACTTTCTTTCCGCTTTCTTCTATAGCAATTGCTTCCAAAATGTAGGATTTCAAGACATTCTTCAATTTTTCAATCTCATTTACCTCTGTAAATTTTATTATCTTATCGGACTGCAAGTTACCTTGTTGCTGAAGAATTTTATGCTCATCAGCCAATAAGACACCTTTGAAAAAACCTATGTTGGCAGAGGCTTTTAAAGCTCCTACCGATATAATATTTTTCCCATTATGTGTATAAACAGGAGCTCCCCACTTCAATTCTTCTTTCAATCCCGTCTCTAAGACAATTTGCCTGAGCGTTTCTAATTCTTCCCGCCAATTATTAACTTTGCATTGTGATGTTGCCCCATATTTGCAACGCATACAACCATCGATTAGATATTTATCTATCTGTGGATTAAGTTCTATTTTCATTTCTGAAAGCTTAAAAGTTTACGGCTATCTGGTCGAAAATACCAAGACACAATGGTTAAAACAAGTAACAAAGAAGCTCCAAAATATTCCATCGCTTCATCTCCAACTGCAAAATGTGTAAAAATAGCACCTGTCATCAAAAAGAAAAAGCCTGCATAAGCCCATTCTTTAATCAAAGGAAATTTCGGAACAAGGACAGCTATGACACCCAGTATTTTCCAAATGCCAATAAGGGTCAGAAAATAGGCAGGATAACCCAAAGTGCCCATCTTTTGGACTTCTTCATCCATTTGAATAATCTGGACAATTCCTGTTGAGAGCATCCCTAAACTTAACCAACCGGTGGCTATCCAATAGATAATTTTATTTTTTTTCATACACTTTATCTTAGTTTATTTACGATCTCCTGTAATTGATTATGAGCCATATTGATGCCTTGTGCAAATGGCATTTGTAAAAGCTGGTTTCTAAACTCCACGGACTTAAATACGATATGCATTGTAAGTTTACTTGTATCGTTTGTTAGTTTTTCAAATTCCAAATACTCAAGCTGAACGGGAAAAGGTGTATTTTCCATTTCAAATGTCCGTGTGATTTTTTGGTTCCGCACAAATTCGTGAATAGTGCCGTTTGCACGAAATACCACATTCCCACCGTGTGATGTTTCAAAAGCATAAGAGCCGTGCTTTCTGTTTTCCATTTTCAACACTTTCGTCCCCATCCATTGTTCAAAAAGTCCGGGGTCTTCGTATGCCTTAAAAAGCAGTTCCAGAGGCAAATTAAATTCCCTTGTGATAACGATTTCCTGTTTGCCGTCTTCGGCATTCACTTTCGTTTTTTGTTCCATATTATTTGGTTTTATAGTTTTGCATTACAGCTTCCAATTTATTAAACCTGTCGTCCCACATTTGCCGGAATGGTTCAATAAAATCAGCAATTTCTTTCATTTTTTCCGCATTGAGATGGTAGTAAACTTCTCTTCCGCTTTGTTCCGGTTTAAGCAACTCACACTCAGCGAGTATTTGCAAATGTTTTGAAACAGTTGGTCGTGCCGTATCAAAGTTGGCGGCTATTGCTCCTGCCGTCATAGATTGTGAAGTTACCAACAGCAATATGGCTCTCCTTGTAGGGTCTGCAATGGCTTGAAAAACATCTCGTCTTAATTTCATTATGAAGTTATTTGGCTACAAATTTAAACGTAGTCATTTAACTACGCAAATATTTTTCTATATTTTTTCATGGTTTAAAAAAACATCATGGTTTACAGGAATTGAAAATATATTTATATATTTGATTTAAAAACAATCTGATAATGAAAACAAAATTATTATTACTTACAGGATTTTTGGGAATTACATTGACATCTTGTGATAAAGAGGAGGCTGTTTTTTATCGTTTTGACGAGCCCACCTTTACTGCGAAGCAAAAGCAATGGGAAGAACAGAACATTAAAAATTACAAATTTGACCAGTATTATATGTCATCCGC
>DATGMY010000009.1:0-2748 GCA_035307005.1 Flavobacterium sp.
AAAAAATATGTAAAGATTATTGTATTTTTGTGCTTTAAAAATTGATTAAAATAACTGTATATATGACAATTCCGGCACAATTTGATGCGAAGCAAGTTGAAGCAAAATGGTATGATTACTGGATGCAAAACAAGTATTTTCATTCTACACCAGATCACAGAACACCCTATACAATCGTAATTCCGCCCCCCAACGTTACGGGCGTTTTACACATGGGGCATATGCTTAACAATACTATTCAGGATGTTTTGATTCGTCGTGCACGATTAAAAGGATTCAATGCTTGTTGGGTACCGGGAACTGATCATGCATCTATTGCTACCGAAGCAAAAGTAGTGGCAAAGCTAAAAGCGGAAGGAATCAACAAAGATGATTTAACTCGTGAAGAGTTTTTAAAACATGCCTGGGAATGGACGGATAAATACGGCGGAACCATTTTAGGACAATTAAAGAAATTAGGGGCATCGTGTGATTGGGATCGTACAAAATTTACAATGGATGCGGAATTATCGGCTGCGGTAATAAAATCATTTGTTGATTTATATAACAAAGGACTGATTTATCGTGGCTATCGTATGGTAAACTGGGATCCGGAAGCCAAAACGACTTTGTCTGATGAAGAGGTTATTTATGAAGAACGTCAGGGAAAATTATATCATTTAAAATATAAAATCGAAGGAACAAACGATTTTCTTACTATTGCAACTACACGTCCTGAAACCATTTTGGGAGATACTGCGGTTTGCATTCATCCAGATGATGAACGTTACACTCATTTACGTGGTAAGAACGCAATCGTGCCGATTGTTAATCGGGTTATTCCTATTATTTTCGATGAATATGTAGATATGGAATTCGGTACGGGATGTTTAAAAGTCACTCCTGCACACGATGTGAATGATAAAGAATTGGGCGACCGTCATAATTTGGAAATTATTGATATTTTTAACGAAGATGCTACCTTAAATGATTTAGGATTGCATTATAAAGGAAAAGACCGTTTTGTTGTTCGTGACGAAATCACTGAAGAATTAAAATCGATTGGAGCTTTAGAAAAAGTTGAAAATCACTTAAATAATGTAGGAACTTCAGAGCGCACCAAAGCAGTAATCGAACCAAGATTATCAGATCAATGGTTCTTAAAAATGGACGAATTGGTAAAACCAGCCATCAAAGCGGTTTTAGAAACTGAAGAAGTTAAATTGTATCCAAACCGTTTCAACAATACATATCGTCACTGGATGGAAAACATCCGTGATTGGAACATTTCCCGTCAGTTGTGGTGGGGACATCAGATTCCGGCATATTATTTTGGCGAAGGAAAAGAAGATTTTGTTGTTGCAGAAACCATAGAACAAGCGGTTGAACTGGCAAAAATCAAAACATCGAACGCCCAACTTCAAGCATCTGACCTGAAACAAGACAAAGACGCTTTAGACACTTGGTTCTCTTCGTGGTTATGGCCTATGTCTGTTTTTGACGGAGTGGTAAATCCTGATAACGAAGAATTTAAATATTATTATCCTACCAACGATTTGGTTACAGGTCCCGATATTTTATTCTTCTGGGTGGCGCGTATGATTATGGCAGGATACGAATTTGCAGGTGAAAAACCATTTTCAAATGTATATTTAACGGGAATTGTACGTGACAGTCAGCGTCGTAAGATGTCTAAATCATTAGGAAATTCACCAGATCCTTTGGATTTAATCGAGAAATTTGGAGCAGACGGCGTTCGTTGTGGATTGTTGTTGTCGGCTTCGGCAGGAAACGATATTTTGTTTGATGAAGAGTTGTGTAATCAGGGAAAAGCTTTTGCAAACAAAATATGGAATGCATTTCGTCTGATCAAAGGTTGGGAAGTTTCTGAAACAATAGCGCAACCTTTGGCTGCACAAAAAGCGATTGCATGGTACGACGCCAAATTCCAAAAAACATTGGTTCAAATTGAAGACCATTTTGAAAAATACAGAATTTCAGATGCTTTAATGGCGATTTACAAATTGGTTTGGGACGATTTCTGTTCTTGGTTTTTGGAAATGATCAAACCCGGTTTTCAACAACCTGTTGATGCGGTTACTTTCAAAGCTACACTTGAAATGTTAGAAGCTAATTTGAAATTATTGCATCCTTTTATGCCGTTCTTAACTGAAGAAATCTGGCAACATATTACCGAACGTTCTGCCGACGAAGCCTTAATTATTGCAAAATATCCTGAAATCAAATCGTATGACGAACAGTTGATTACTGATTTTGATTTTGCAACCGAAGTCATTGCGGGGATTCGTACCATTCGCAAAAACAAAAATATTTCGTTTAAAGAAACCATTGATTTAAAAGTGTTGAATAACGAAAATGCTTCTTCATTTTTTGATGCTGTAATCAAAAAGTCAGGAAATGTGGCTGACCTTGAATACGTAACTTCACAGGTTTCGGGTGCGTTGTCTTATCGGGTAAAATCCAATGAATATTTCATTCCAATTTCAGGCTCGGTAAATGTAGAAGAAGAAATCAAGAAATTAGAAGAAGAATTGAAATACCTTCAGGGATTTTTACGTTCAGTTCAAGGTAAATTGTCCAATGAAAAATTTGTCAACGGAGCTCCCGAACAAGTTATTACCAACGAACGTAAAAAAGAATCCGATACATTGACCAAGATTTCAACCATAGAACAGTCTTTAGCAGGATTGAAATAAACTTTCAACGATACACTGAAAAGTGATTTATAAAAGCTTCTTAAATGTTTAA
>DATGMY010000010.1:0-2245 GCA_035307005.1 Flavobacterium sp.
TGTTTTAAAATTACCGACAGTTTTGGCACCCACAAAAGCGGCAGTTTTACCGTTGGTTAAAAAAGACGGATTGCCGGAAGTAGCCCGTGAAATCATCGAAGATTTAAAATGGGATTTCAACGTAGCGTATGACGAAAAAGATGCTGTGGGAAGAAGATACCGCAGACAAGATGCGTTGGGAACGCCATTCTGCATCACTGTGGATCATCAAACGTTGGAAGACAAAACAGTAACCATTCGCTACAGGGATACAATGAAACAAGACCGTGTGGCTATTGCTGAACTGAGAAATATCATCAATGAAGAGGTTTCAATGCGCAACTGGTTGTTAAAAACGAAGTAATTGTTATTGAAAAGTATAAAGCTGAACTCTGGACGGGTTCAGCTTTTTTAATGCTCTTATAACCGATAATGTATTATAGAAAAATACACTACGGGTTTCTATAATTTAAAAGTAATAATAGATCTTGGTGAATGATTCATCAAATCTTCACTTACACTGCCGTTAAGAAAACGGGCAAATCCTTTTCTTCCGTGAGTTCCCATCGCAATTAAATCGGCATTGATACGGTCTGCGAAATTCAGAATTCCTTTTTCAATATCTATATCGTTGTAAATAGAAAATTCATAACCTTCTAATTCAAACTGTTGTAAAAAATTATGCGCCATTTCTTCTGCTACATGTGTAGATTTAAAATTGTTAGGCGTATTTACCAGTAAAAAGTGAGGCGTTCCGCCGTTTGCTTTCAGGAAATTGATGATTTTCTGGAAACTGTCTTTTACATCTTCTGTAAAATCATTTGCTACCACCACTTTGTCAAACTTTATTTCAGATTCATTTCCTTTAATTGTCAGTACAGGCACTTCAGATGTTCTGATGACTTTTTCTGTATTAGATCCTATAAAAAGTTCTTTAAAACCGCTGGCTCCGTGCGAACCCATTACAATCATATCTACGTTATTGACTTTGGCAACTTCGGTAACCTCGCTAAAAGTACGCCCTAATTTCAGAACCTGAGAAACTGTAAGTCCGTTAAGTTCCGGAGATAAAGAGGTTTCGGTTAAACGGGATTCGGCATGATTTTTAAAGAAAATAATTTCGGGAAGATCATAACCGGGTCTTACCATATCCATTGTTTCCTGTGGCAAATCGATAATGTGCAGCAATATAATTTCAGCGTTTGATTTTCTTGCAATTCGGGCAGCTGCTTTTAAAGCGTTGAATGCTTGATCAGAAAAATCAGTTGGGACTAAAATTTTTTTCATCGGTATAAAATTTATGAGGTTATTACTTTGTTTTGTTCAATTTATAAATATAGTTATAATATTGATAAATAGCCAAAAAAAATATTTTTTAAAATAAAAATTGTATATTTGCACTGTTATTTAATGTTAAACTAAATAATGAGGGGGCAGTTTGTCCCCTCTTTTTATACAAAAGATGGATTTTAAAGACAGAGTGAAAGATTTACTGGAGCAAGGTTTGGCGCACCATTCAGGGTTGTTTCTGATTGATTTCAGCATTTCTCCCGATTATAAAATTTCTGTTGTGATAGACGGAGATAATGGTGTAAATTTGCAGGACTGTATTGATGTCAGCCGCAGTATCGAGCATAATTTAGACCGGGAAGAACAAGATTTTTCATTAGAAGTGGCTTCCGCAGGAGCAACTTCGCCGTTGAAGTTTCCGCGCCAGTATCGTAAAAACATCGGGCGCACGCTTGAGGTAACAACGGATCAGCAACAAATAGAAGCAACGTTGCATAGTGCCGGCGAAACCTCCATTGTTTTGGAATGGAAAACCCGCGAGCCCAAAAAAATAGGCAAAGGAAAGGAAACAGTGATCAAAACCGCTGAAATTCCATATACAGATATTAAAAAAGCAGTTGTAGTTATATCATTTTAAAAATAATACACATTTCATGGATAATATTGCATTAATTGATTCGTTTTCCGAATTTAAAGATTACAAACATATTGACAGAGTTACCCTAATGGCAATTTTAGAAGATGTTTTTAGAAATGCATTGAAAAAAAGATTCGGTTCAGATGACAATTTTGATATCATCATCAATCCCGATAAAGGTGATATGGAGATTTGGAGAAACAGAATTGTAGTGGACAATGGTGAGGTTGAGGATGATAATTCTGAGATTTCGCTGGCAGATGCACGTAAAATAGAACCTGATTTTGAAGTAGGAGAAGAGGTTTCGGAAGAAGTGAAGTTAGTTCAGCTGGGACGTCG
>DATGMY010000011.1:0-3416 GCA_035307005.1 Flavobacterium sp.
TCAAAATGCGGTTGATTGTTTAAATGAATGGTTCCGCCAATAGCTCCGCTTCCGTATAAGACACTTCCTCCGCCGGGCTTTACCACAATATTGTCATAGCTTTTGAAAGCTGTTGAATTAAAATCGGTTTGTCCCAGAAGAGCAGAATTGATTTTTATTCCGTTCCACAAAACGCTGGTTTGCTGGGCGGTTGTTCCTCTGAATGAAGGTGAACTAACCATTCCATAACCATTTTCCTTGAAATAAACAGGGGTGTTTTTTTGAAGAAGTTCCGTAAACGTTCCCACGTTGCGATCGATCAGTGAATCGTTTAAAACAAAGGTTCTTTGTGATTTGGATTGATTGGAAATCTTTTGATGCTCAATAAGAAGCTCTTCTAACTGGATAGAAGTATTTTCCTGTCCGCAAAGAGCGAGCGTAAGTAACGAAAACGTAAAAGATGCAACTGTTTTTCCTGTGTCCATTTGTTTAACCTTTTTTCCCGAAGGTGCAATCAATTATCCGTTTTCAGGCAGGTCTCCTGGCTCGCTTTCTTGTTTTTGCCTTCCCGATATAATCAGTGGCGTTGTTAAAAACAAGTGTTGATTTCAACAAAAGCTTACAGTTGCGGGAACAGCACAGGCATTGAAAATCGCACCTGTTTCCCTTTTAATGCAGTAATATGCAACCTGAAAACGAAGCAAAAGTAGTTTAAATTATTGATATGGCAATTAAAGTCATTTAAAGTTTATTATTTTTGAGTTCGAATATTAAAGTGTTTTCCGGTAACTTTCAGATTGTTGTAGTTTTACCATAAAATAACACGAATTATCCGGTAAATGTTTTTTTTATTCCCAAAAGTGAGTACATTTACTGCTCATTATAAAAATGCATAAATGGGCTCTCTGCCAAACATTTATCGTTTTAAATAAAATAACATGAAAACAGGAATTACATTTAGTGCTTTTGATTTATTTCACGCAGGTCATATCAAAATGTTGGAAGAAGCCAAACGTCAGTGTGATTACCTGATTTGCGGATTGCAAACCGATCCTACGATTGACCGTCCCGAAAAAAATAAACCTGTGCAAAGTGTTGTAGAACGTTATATTCAGCTGAAAGGTTGTGTTTATGTGGATGAAATTGTTCCGTATGCAACCGAGCAGGATCTGGAAGATATTTTACGATCCTTTAAAATTGATATTCGTATTTTGGGTGATGAATATAAAAACAAGAATTTTACCGGCAGAAGCTATTGCGAAGAAAAAGGGATTGAATTGTATTTCAATACCCGCGATCATCGTTTTTCAAGCTCCGGTCTGAGAAAAGAAGTAGCCGAAAAAGAAAACGGTAAAAATGGCGTGCAACCAACATTACGCATCAAGGCGACCAAGTAAAAAAAGACTTTTACTTGTTAATGTTGGAGCCAGGTTTAAAATACAATGTTGTTTCAAAGAAAAAAATTATTTAGAATTTGGAAAGTAAATCAATTTATAAATAATTAAAAATGAGAAAAACTATTTTAGTGGCTGCTGTAGCAGTATTTGCGTTTACAAAATCAAATGCGCAGGAAGGTACATTTTTGGATAAAGTAAGCGTAGAAGCAGGGTTTGGTTTCAATCTGGCGTTGAGCCCTGACAATGTGGATCGCACAGATGTGAGTGGCATCAATACTTTTCAAATCGGAGCTACTTATCAGATCAATGGTTTGTGGGGAGTAAGAGGTACTTATGCTAATACAACTTTTAGACACAAAGATTCTGATATTCTGGGAATAAACTACAACAAACTAACTGCTGAAGCAACGTTTAATGTATTAAGAGCGATTAATAGTGCCAAATTTTCAACCCCTCAGGATTTTGATCTTTCTGCTCATGCCGGTTTCGGATTGAATTTTGGAAAGAGTAAAGCCAACGATGCTACAGATGCCATGGGTAATTTCCAGATCGGAATCAAACCTCAATATAATGTTACTGAACGTATTGGGATTTTCTTAGACGGAAGTTATATCATGAATTTCAGTCAAAATTTGGGATACAATGGTTTAAGTATTCCGGGAGAAGATAAAACCACAGGGAGTTATGCCACCGGTTTAATCGGGGTGTCTGTTAAATTAGGAAAATAGATAATGCGGTTGAATCTTTGGATTCATCGGATTTTAATATTAAATACGACTCCTGTTTGGGGGCGTCAATTCTTAAAAGCTGCAAATTAAATGAATTAAAAAGGATTTTTATCGTCCTGTAATCCTTTTAATATGTAGCTTTTTTTTGGATAAAAAATATTGATATATGAGTAAAAGTAACTGTCGATAAGAATATATTAGTGGTTTGATAATTAGCTGAAGGAAAATATGAACAAAGTAATGAAAAACATACTTGTAACAGGAGGATTAGGCTACATCGGGTCACACACCGTAGTAGCTTTGCAGCAAGCGGGGCATGAAGTAATGATTATCGATGATTTGTCCAATACTCAAATTTCGGTATTAGACAACATTACAAAAATCACGAAAGTAAATCCTGAGTTTCATCCAATTGATTTAAAAAATCACGAAGCTGTTGACCGGTTTTTTAGTGATTATAAAATTGATGGAATCATTCATTTTGCGGCTTATAAAGCGGTAGGTGAGTCGGTAGAAAAACCTTTGATGTATTACCGCAACAATTTGTTAGGGTTAATCAATATTTTGGAGGCTATGGAAAAATATAATATCGATCATTTTATCTTTTCTTCTTCGTGTACGGTGTACGGACAGGCAGATCAGCTGCCAATTCATGAACAAACTCCTTTAAAACGCCCCGAATCTCCGTATGGCAAAACCAAACAGATGGGCGAAGGAATTATTGCTGATTTTGTAACAGCAGCTCATAAAAATGCCATTGCATTGCGTTATTTCAATCCGGTAGGCTCCCATGCTTCGGCATTAATTGGTGAGTTGCCTAATGGAATTCCTAATAATTTAATTCCTTATATTACTCAGACAGCCGCGGGTATTCGTGAGAGTTTAGGTATTTTTGGAAATGATTATGAAACAAGAGACGGAACAGCAATCCGTGATTATATCGACGTTAATGATTTAGCCGGTGCCCATGTAAAAGCGCTGAACCGTTTATTGAATAAAGAAAACAAAAATAATTTAGAATATTTCAATTTGGGATCCGGTACCGGTTTCACAGTTTTGGAAATGATTCAGGCATTTGAAGAAGCCAACAATTTAAAAATTCCTTACGAAATCAAAGACCGAAGAGCAGGTGACATACAAGAAGCTTATGCCGATTATTCGTTGGCAAAACAAGAATTAAGCTGGGAGCCTAAAGTGAGTTTGCAGGAATCAATGAAAACAGCCTGGAAGTTTCAGAATAAAGTGAAGGATATGTAATAGTTTTTTATAAATCCGCAAACAAGCGACAATAACAATGAAATAAATAAAAAAA
>DATGMY010000012.1:0-11023 GCA_035307005.1 Flavobacterium sp.
AAGTGACGAGGTTTTAAGACTTGCCTGATAAAATCACTTCTTCAATTGCTCTCTTAATTTTTTCATCAATTGTTCTCCACCGTTTTCTAAAATTTCTTTAGCGGCATAGAACCCTAATTTTTTCCATTCTTCAATCGGAACTTTTTTTTCGATTTCAAACTTTTGTTTTCCATCTAACGATAGTAAAATACCTTTGAAATGCAGGGTATCATCATCTTCGTTGTATTTTGAAATTGCTCCGATAGGTGCCGTACATCCGCCTTCGAGCGTTCTTAAAAACTGACGTTCGATATAAGTGGTAATTTCCGATTCAATATCGTTTAATTGTGCAACGGCATCTAATACAAAATCATCATTTTCCATAGCAACAACCAACATTGCACCTTGTGCCGGAGCAGGAATCATCCAGTCCAAAACCTCCGCAACAAATTCAAGAGCATCTCTTTTAACAAGTAAAGTTTTAGTTCCCTCTCCGTTGGAGAGGGTCGGGGAGAGGCTTAATCGTTCCAGTCCTGCTGCTGCAAAAATAGCTCCGTTCCAATTATTGTCTTTTAATTTTTGCATACGGGTATTCACATTCCCACGCAAATCTTCCACTTTGTGTGTGGGATACTTGTTAAGCCATTGGGCTTTTCTGCGCAGCGACCCAGTTGCAATGGTTCCGTTGGAATTTAAAAACCCGGTATCACCTTTATGAACTAAAAGATCCAAAACATTGGCACGTTGTAAAACGGCTCCCTGCACAATTCCCTGTGGCAACGCCGTAGGAACATCTTTCATAGAATGAACGGCAATATCTACCTTACCCGAAATCATTGCGACATCGAGGGTTTTGGTAAAAATTCCTGTGATGCCTAATTCGTATAGAGGTTTGTCTAAAATAATATCACCATCTGATTTTACCGGAACAATTTCTGTTTTGTAACCTAAATCGTTTAATTTTTTTGAAACGGTATTTGCCTGCCACAAAGCCAGTTCGCTGTCGCGTGTACCAATTCGGATTATTTTACTCATTATATAAGGTTTCAAGTTGGAAAACTTTTTCAATCCACCCGATGCTTTCATTTACTTCGGTCTCTTCGTTTTTCAGATGATTGGCAAAGTGTGTAGTTATTTTTTGAATGATGCGGCTTGTAATGATGTTCGCTTGTTCTTCGTCAAAATTTTCCAGTTTCTTTTTCTGATATTTTAATTCGTTTTCTTTGATTTCTTCTAATTTCGCTTTCAAGGCGTGAATAGTCGGTGCAAATTTCCGGGCTTGTGTCCAGGTAATGAATTCATCTTTGATTTCTTCGATGATTTGCATTGCCTGTGGAACGTATTGTTTGCGTTTTTCCAAAGTATCATCGGTCATTTGTGAAAGCTGATCTAAATGAACCAGTTCCACTCCTTCGGCTTCTAAAACATTTTCGTTTACGTTTTTAGGAATCGATAAATCTAAAATCAGCAAAGGTTTTTTAAGATTTAAAAGCTCTTTATCAATGGTAGGATTTTGCGCACCTGTAGCTACAATCAGCACATCGGTTTTTTGTATTTCCTCTTGTAAATCGGCATAATCTTTAACGATGAGATTAAATTTTCCGGCAATTTTCTGTGCTTTATCCTTGGTGCGGTTGATTAAAGTAATTTGATTATTTTTGGTGTGTTTGACTAAGTTTTCACACGTATTCCGACCGATTTTTCCCGTACCGAACAACAAAATGTTTTTCTCACTGATGTTTTCGACATTATTCAGAATATATTGAACCGAAGCAAATGAAACTGAAGTAGCACCTGTACTGATTTCAGTTTCGTTTTTAATGCGCTTACTTGCCTGAATAACCGAATTGACCAATCGTTCAAAATAAGTATTGGTCAGTTCTTTTTCTCGTGCACTCAAAAATCCGGTTTTAACCTGACTGATGATTTCAAAATCCCCCAAAATCTGACTGTCCATTCCGGTTCCGACTTTGAATAAATGCCCGACAGCTTCGTTGTTTTTATGAACATAAGCCACTCGTTGAAAATCATCAACGGTACCATTGCTGTATTTGCACAATAAAGATATTAGTTGAAAAGGATGCTCTGCAAAACCATAAAGTTCTGTTCTGTTGCAAGTGGAAATTGCCATCATAGATTCGATGCCTTCTGTTTTAGCTTGTTCCAACAAATCATTTTTTGCCTGATCTGTTAAGTTAAACTTTCCTCTTGTTTCCGCATCTGCTTTTTTATAGTTTAAACCAACAACGTAAAAACTTGTTGATTTTGTCTTCGTGTTTTGTTCCATTCGTTAAGTGATCATAAAACATTACAAATTTACTTTCAATAAATGAATAAAAACAACGCTGTAAGGACTAAATATACCTCTTGATTTTTTTTGCGTTGTTTTTGTGGTTATTATTCTTTAAAGTGCTATATTTGCTGATGTTGTGATGGATTTTGAAAATGAAATTTAGAACAATTCTAAATAAAAAAATGCAGATATTTTTTGTTTGTAATATTATAAAATAACGCTATGAGAACTCAGGATTTTGAAATTTTAGAAGAGGATTTTATTTGTATGCGGTTTAAGAATGATTCTGACAATGTGCAGGTTATGCAGCGGGATACGACCAGTGGCATTATGCAGTTTCATTTTTTGCTGAAAGGCGAAGGAACATTTGTTTTTAACGAGGGCACATATAGTTTAAATGTTAAAGAAGAGAACGGTTTAACGCTTTACAATCCTCAACGGAGCTTACCGATACATTTGGAGGTACGTCCGAATACCTGGGTAATTTCGATTATCATTTCCATTAAAAAATTTCACAGTTTATTTTCGACTGAAGCTGAATTTATTCCTTTTTTGAACAAAGACAATATCGACCGGAAGCATTATGAACAGAGTAATATTACACCTTCAATGTCGGTGGTTTTGTATCAGATTATGAATTTTAACCTGCATTCGTCCGTTAAAAAGCTGTATTACAAAGCAAAAGTTTACGAATTATTGAGTCTTTTATTCAACAAACCCGAAGGTACAGACAATGAAAGTTGTCCGTTTAAAACCGATGAAGAAGAAACAATGCGCATACAACAAGCCAAAGATATTTTAATTAAAAATATGGCTGAACCTCCTACATTACAGGAATTAGCAGATGAAGTAGGAATCAATATCAAAAAACTGAAACAGGGCTTTAAACAGGTTTATGGCGATACAGCCTATGGTTTCTTGTTTGATTATAAAATGGAATATGCCCGAAAATTGTTAGACAGCGGTACGTACAATGTAAACGAAGTGGGAAGTAAAATCGGTTACAGCACGGCAAGTCATTTCATTGCGGCTTTTAAAAAGAAATTTGGTACAACGCCAAAGAAATATTTGATATCCCTTGCCAATTAAATTTTTGAATACCTAAATAAATTTTAAATATTGCATAACGTCTGATTTTATTAAAAAGAGCGAGTACATTTGCAAAAAGAACAAAAAATGAAAGGAGTTTTATTAGTTAATTTGGGTTCGCCCGATGCACCTACACCCGAAGCCGTTAAACCATATCTGGATGAGTTTTTGATGGACGAGCGTGTGATTGATTTGCCTTATTTGTTGAGAGCTTTTGTTGTGCGTGGGATTATCTTGCGCAAACGTCCGGCAAATTCAGCGGCAGCTTACAAAAAAATCTGGTGGAAAGAAGGTTCTCCTCTCATAGTGATCTCTAAACGCACACAAGAAAAAATCCGGCAGAGAGTCGATATTCCGGTGGCGCTGGCAATGCGTTACGGAAATCCTTCTCTTGAATCGGGTTTAAAAGAATTGGCAGACAAAGGAGTTACTGAAGTACTGCTTTTTTCTTTGTATCCGCAATATGCCATGGCAACAACCGAAACTATTGAAGTTTTGGCAGATGAATTAGTGAAAAAGAAATTTCCACAATTAAAAGTGACGAAATTTCCTGCTTTTTACAATCGCCCCGATTATATTGAATCGTTGGCAAATGTTACTCAAAAAGATTTGGCTAACTTTGATTACGATCATATTTTATTTTCATACCACGGAGTTCCCGAGCGTCATATCAAAAAAACAGACAAAACAGGAAAACATAAATCAGTCAAAATCAAAGAAGGCGAATATTGTTGTACGCCCGGCACGCCCGAAGCGGAGTTTTGCTATCGCACACATTGTTATGAAACTACCCGTCAGATGGTAGAAAAACTGGGGATTCCCGAAGATAAATACACGCTTACGTTTCAATCGCGCCTGGGAATCGATAAATGGTTGCAGCCTTTTACTGCTGACAAAGTCAAGGAATTAGCCCAACAAGGCGTTAAAAAATTAGCGGTTCTTACGCCTGCATTTGTGGCAGATTGTATCGAAACTTTGGAAGAAATCGAAATGGAAGCCGGAACAGATTTTAAAGCAAATGGTGGCGAGCAATTTAAAATGATCAGTTGTTTGAACGATGATGACCAGTGGATGGATACGATGGCAAATTGGATCAACGAGTGGATGGATAAAAAATAAACTATGTATTTATACTTAAAAGCATTACATATCATCTTTGTGGTATGCTGGTTTGCCGGACTGTTTTATATTGTTCGGCTTTTTGTGTATTATGCCGAAGCGCAGCAAAAAACGGCACTGGAAAAAGAAATCCTTTCCAAGCAATACCGGATAATGACAAATAGATTATGGTTTATTATCACGTATCCAGCAGCAGTTCTGGCAACCATCTTTGGAGTTTGGATGTTGATTGAAAATCCTGCCTTGCTCAAAATGCCCTGGATGCACGTAAAACTGTTGTTTATTGTATTACTATGGTTGTATCATTTGAAATGCCATCAGTTTGTGAAGCAAATTAAAGCAGATACGTTGAAAAAAAATGGTTCATTTTTCAGGACTTGGAACGAAGGTGCCACGATGATTTTGTTTTCCGTAGTGTTTTTGGTTGTGTTAAAAAGTGCGATTAATTGGATTTTTGGTGTTGCCGGTATTTTTGTTCTCGCAATCTTATTAACTTTAGGGATTAAATATTACAAAAAAGTACGCGAACGCAAACAAAGCTAATTTATGGCGTCATCCAGACCGTTTCATATCATGAACACATCGTTGCGGTTAAGGATTTTCATTTCGATGATTTTCCTTACCCTTATTTCGTCTGTACTTATGGCAACGGTCACGGTTTACCAATTTAAAAAAGAAGCCAGAAATTATCAGCAGGATCGTTTGGTTCGTAAAGAAAATGCAGTCAACGAACATGTCAATTTTATTCTTCAAACAACCAATGTACCGGTTACTACTGAAAATCTTCCGTTGATTTTTAAAGACAAAATCTTTGAGTTATCAACGATTCACAGCATTCAAATAAATATTTATGACCTCGAAGGAAAGTTGCTTATTACTTCCAAAGGAAATTTTATTGTGGATAAGGTCGAAAACGAAGTAATTTCTCAGAATGTTCTTAAAATGATTGAAGCTACGGCATCCAAACGCTTTGTCGATTTGCGGATTATTGATGGTGTCACATATCGTTCAGCATACAATTACATCAAAGATTATAAATATAAACCTTTGGGAATCATTAGTATGCCTTATGCGGAAGACGCCTCTTTTTACGATCAGCAGGTCAATGGATTTTTGTGGCGATTTGGGCAAATCTATATTTTTATGTTCATTCTGGCGATTTTGCTGGCGTATATTTTGTCGAGTTATATTACTAAAACCATCCATCTGATCAGTGAACGGATTCAACAAACCAATATCAACAAGAAAAACGAAAAAATAAAGGTTGAAAATGCTTCTTATGAAATTGAAGCATTGATTAATTCCTACAACGAAATGGTGGATAAACTGGAAGAATCTGCCGAAAAATTAGCACAAACACAACGCGAAATGGCGTGGCGCGAAATGGCAAAACAGGTTGCACACGAAATCAAAAATCCATTGACACCTATGAAACTGACCGTTCAGAGTTTTGAACGACGGTTTAGCCCCGAAGATCCGAAAATCAATGAAAAAATGAAAGATTTTTGTGAGACTTTGGTACAGCAAATCGATACGATGAGTGCGGTTGCATCAGCTTTTTCCAACTTTGCTTCGATGCCCGCTCAGGAAAACACGACTTTGGATGTCGTAAAAACGGTACAATTGGCATTAGAAATCTTTAACGAAGATTTTATCCGGTTTGAATCCGACAAACAAGAAATCATTGCTATATTTGATCGTTCACAAATCATTCGGATTATAACCAATTTGGTCAAAAATGCCGTTCAGGCAATTCCTCCTTACGAAGCATTTCCGCGGGTTTTGGTTAAAGTCACTCAGGCAGATGATGAGGTTTTGATTACAGTTTCCGACAACGGAACAGGAATAGACCCCGAAGTTAAGGATAAGGTTTTTGAGCCTAAATTTACCACCAAAACCAGTGGAATGGGACTTGGTTTGGCAATGATTAAAAATATGATAGAAAGTTATGGCGGTGTGATTTATTTTGAAACTGCTGTTGATAAAGGAACAACTTTTTATGTAAGATTACCGATTACTAATTAAAATAAAACAACAGAATTATGACATTTGAAAACATTTTGGTTGAGAAAAATAATGCGGTTGCTACAATTACCATTAACCGTCCTTCTAAATTAAACGCGTTGAACAAAGCAACGATTGAGGAGCTGCACCATGCGTTTAAACAGTGTGATGAAGACAGCGGGATTCGGGCAATTATAATTACCGGTTCGGGTGAAAAAGCGTTTGTAGCCGGAGCCGATATTTCGGAATTTGCAAGTTTTAATACTTCTCAAGGTTCCGAATTGGCCCGTAAAGGACAAGAACTTCTGTTTGATTTTGTAGAACGATTGGGAACACCTGTTATTGCAGCTGTAAACGGTTTTGCTTTAGGCGGAGGCTTGGAATTAGCGATGGCATCGCACATTCGTGTAGCATCGGACAATGCCAGAATGGGACTACCAGAAGTAACTTTGGGGGTAATTCCGGGATATGGCGGTACACAGCGTTTGCCGCAATTGGTAGGCAAGGGGAGGGCCAACGAAATGATTATGACCGCACAGATGATTGATGCTGCCACAGCATTGAACTTTGGATTGGTCAATCACGTAGTGCCTCAAGCCGAATTATTACAAAAAGCCAATGAAATTGCTGAAAAAATTGCTAAAAACTCACCGATGGCAATAGCTCAGGCAATCAAAGCGGTAAATGCAAACTTTGCAGATGGTATTAACGGATACAGTGTAGAGATTGATCGTTTTGGTTTTTGTTTCGGCACCGGAGATTTTAAAGAAGGAACTACTGCTTTCTTAGAAAAACGCAAAGCCGATTTTCAAGGGAATTAAATGGCAAAATAAAACCCGTTTCAAAGTTAACTTTGAAACGGGTTTTTACTTTAAAAAAAACTCTTAATCAGTTTTCATTTTATCTAACGTTTTGTTGTAACCATCTTCGATGTCTTTTCCGACTTTTTTAGCTTTTTCGCTAACTTTTTCGGCACTTTCTTCCACTTTATCAGCGGCTTTGTTGACACCGTGTTTCACGTCATCGGCAGCTTTGTTTACCCCCGATTTTACATTTTCCCAAGCTGTTTTGGCTTCATCACGAACTTTTATAGCAGCTTCTTCCGCTTTTTTATCGCCTCTTTCTGCTGCGGCTTTCACGTCTGCTTCTGCTTTTTCATAATTAGCTTCCGCCTGGTCTAATTGTTCCTGAAGGGCATCATTTGGTCTTAGTGATTCTTCGATGACCATCGTTGTGTCTCTATCGGTAGTTTCTGTAGTAACCGTAGTCTCTTTTTTACAAGCAGTTACCGATAATAAACCTGCCGAAAGGACAATTAATAAAATGTTCTTTTTCATAATCATTGATTTTAATTTTAAGTAAATGTACAAAAAAAATGGATGAAAGTACTTTTTTTTACATTATTAACCATAATTTTATGAAATAGAAAAGGTAGTTTTCTCAAAAGATTAATGTTCTTAGGGTAATTATTTGTATATTTACCCTTTTGTAATATTGAAAAAGATTAATGTTTTTTAAGAAATACTTCATCCTGCTGCTTATATTATACGGTTTTACCCCGTGTTCGGTAAAGCACAGTGCTTTTGATGTTTTTTCTTTAGAATACAATCGTACAGTCAATATAAACAAAACTTCTCAAAACAGCTATTGTTCTTCAACAGTAGTGGATCAGGTGGTTACCAAAAAGCAGAAAGTACAACAATCGCTGAAATCTGGTATTCACTATACTATTCCAATTGTTTCTCATAAAATTTCAAATCAATGGAACGGAAACAGCATATCAGGTCGTAGCCCGCCTTTGTATATTCTGTTCCGGCAACTCAAAATCGCCCCGTTTTTTACAGGAATTGACTAAATAAATTTGTTAAATTAAATCTTGTAAAAAATGAATTCTATTGAAAATAAATGGTATTCAAACCAAGCCGGTTTGTTTACTCTTGCTTTGCGTTTGGTTGTTGGCTGGACGTACTTTTCTGCCTTTTGGCGACGTCTTGTTTTAGACAATAAATTAATTCCCGAAGAAGCCGGTTATATCGGCGAAAAATTCAATCATTTTCTTCCCAACGCTTTAGGTATTAAACCTTTGATCGAATATTTAGTTTTAAATCCCGAAATTTTGCATATTGCAATGATAGTATTCACGATCGTAGAAGCTGTTGTTGGTCTGCTGCTCATGTTAGGTTTGTTTACCCGATTGATGTCCATCGGTGTTTTCTTTTTAGCAATGGGTATTTTGCTGGGGTCGGGATGGATTGGAACCACTTGTCTGGATGAATGGCAAATTGGTGTGTTGGGCGTAGCTACAGGATTTGTCTTGTTTTTAACAGGAAGCAGCTCGTATTCTTTAGACCAGTTACTGATTAATAATAAAGTTGGCTTTACCCGAAAAAAAGGGTTCTTGTGGTTAGGTTCAGGAATGTTAAACATATCTAAACCTTTGATTTTAACAGGTTCTCTGGCAATTTTAGGATTGACACTTTTTACCAATCAATATTTCCATGGAGGAGTCTTTGGAACCTTGCACAACAAGTCTGTAAAACCAAAACTGGAATTAACAGAGATTCATTATCAAGCCGATACCCGTCTTCTTTCTTTTGATTTAATGAGGGTAGAAGGAGCCGATGTGTATGGTTCGTTTTTAATTGGAATTGAAGTATTGGATGCCGACGGACAAGTGATTCAGAAATGGAATACGGAAGACCTGAACAGTTTTCCAAAAGCCCAAATCCACAATCATTATGTCGCTAAAATAAAACCGGGTGTTCATAGTCTGATTATTCCTTTGGGAGCCAAAGCAACCATCCGGCTACCGTTGGCTTCTTCTGTTGCACCTTCAATGATTAAGTTGGTTGATATTAGTGGTGCACAATGGGAAAGTGCTGTTAAAGAATAGAAATATCATAAATAATTTAATTTGTGTTTGTTTTTTTAGTATTTTTAATGAACAAATAATTTTTAAGTTATGAAAAAGATATTTTTAAGTTTTATGGTAATGGGTGCCTTATTGTTTTCATGTAAAAAGGCAGCCGACAAAAGTCAGGAACCTATGGCAGATCCACCGGTTGAAAGTGTAAATGATGTGCCGGATGTTCCAAGGGAAGAGACAGTAGAGATTTCTACGCCTTCATTTCAGTATGCGGAAGCCGACCAGTTTGCGAAAGAATATACCACTTTTGTTAAAGATTATATTGTTGCAGACAAACACAATGATTCAGATGCCATTCGCAAGTTGGGTACAAAATTAAACGAATACCAAAAAAGAGGTGTTGAATTAGCAAAACGCGTTCCGCAGGAAGAAGCGGTTGCTTTTCAGGATTTTCTCAACAGCATCGAACAACATATTAAATAACCTAAAAAGCTGTCTTCCAAGAAGACAGCTTTTTCTATTTCAACTTTCTTAATCGGTACAAATCCAATCTACGGTCTTTTTTAATGCGTACACTTCCCAATTCGTGCAGTTCTTTCAATGCTGGTAAATCCACATCTACAATTAAAGTCATTTCGGTATTGGGTGTAGCTTCCGCCTTCACACCATTATTTGGAAACGCAAAATCCGAAGGAGTCAACACTGCGGCTTGTCCGTACTGAATGTCCATATTGTTTACGTTGGGCAGGTTGCCTACACACCCGGTAATGGCAACATAACACTCATTTTCAATAGCACGGGCTTGTGCACAACTTCGGACACGGGTATATCCGTTTTGGGTATCGGTCAGATAAGGAACAAACAAAATTTCCATACCATCTTCGCTCATAATTCGGGAAAGCTCGGGAAACTCGACATCGTAGCAGAGAATAATCCCGATTTTACCACAATCAGTATCAAAAGTCTGTATCGTATCGCCGCCCTGCATTCCCCAATAGAGTCGTTCGTTTGGAGTAATGTGAAGCTTTCGGTACATTTCGGAAGTTCCGTCGCGCTTGCATAAAAAACCGACATTGTAAAGCACACCGTCTTCTACCAGAGGCATACTTCCTGTGATGATGTTGATGTTGTACTGAATGGCGAGTTCCTGAAAACGTTTGCTGATGGGGTCGGTATATTTTGCCAGTTCGCGCATCGCTTCGGCTTCGGACAAATGGTTATAATCTGCCATAAGGGGTGCCACAAACAGTTCGGGAAATGCCGCAAAATCGCTTTCGTAGCCGGAAACGGCATCAATAAAAAATTCCGCCTGATCAAAAAATTCCGTCAGATTGTTAAGCGGGCGCATCTGCCATTGAATCAATCCCAAACGAACAACTGTTTTTTTAGCATTGATTAAAACAGGTGATTTCTCATACGAAATGTTGCTCCATTCCAGTAAAACAGCATAATCTTTTGAATCGTGGTCGCCTTCGAGGTAATTACGCAATAAACGTTTGATATGAAAATCGTTGTTTAGCTGGAACGAAATAACCGGATCGTGAATTTCCTTGGTTTTTACTTTTTCGAGATATTGTTTTGGGGTTAAGTCTTTTGAAAAATTGTGGTAATTGGAAATGCGTCCGGCAAAAATGATGGATTTCAGGTTGAGTTGTTCACACAATTCTTTTCGG
>DATGMY010000013.1:0-2501 GCA_035307005.1 Flavobacterium sp.
TCGTTTCAATATATGTTCATCCATTTTACAAAATTACGCTTTTTCAAAGCGATTTGAAAAACCTTTGGATTTTCTTATACCCCGAGGCAGAGCCTCGAGGAATTCTTTAGATTAAAGACTATCAATACAGAAAACCAAATAATGTATGGGTATCAGATATTACATACCTGGGAAACCGAGAAAACCCTGCCTATTTAAGTCTGATAACAGATGCCTATTCCAAGAAAATTGTAGGTTATGACGTATCTGATTCTTTGGCAACAGAATCATCTTTGAATGCTCTAAAAATGGCTTTGAAAAAAGAAAACATTAAAGGACTTATTCATCATTCAGACAGAGGATTACAGTATTGTTCCGATGATTATCAAAAACTGTTGAAAAAATATAAAATCCGTTGTAGTATGACACAGGAATCAGATCCTTATGAGAATGCTATAGCCGAAAGAATCAATGGAATTTTAAAACAAGAGTATGATATTGATAAATTTAATGTAGATTTGAATACAAGAAAGATTTTGGTCAAACAGACCGTAAAGGTATATAATGAATTAAGACCGCATTTGTCAAACCATTATTTAACACCAATACAAATGCACCAACAACAAGAATTAATACCAAAATCTTACAAAATGAAAAACAGTACAAATACGAATATCTGTACTGTTTAAAATAAAGTTTTATTTGTTTAATCCTGTATCATTTTTTCAGGACGTTACATTGAATGTTAGACATCTCTGTTTACGTCAAATGCTTCTAAATATTGTGCTACACGCTGAACAAACTGTCGGTTATTTTTTTTAAACTGCCAAAATAGCAGTCGTTTTTTGTTTGGATGTGTTTTTGATGATACAGATTTATGAAAACAGACCAATTAAAATTCAGACCGGAAATAATTTGGGTACCATTTACTGCACTCTTGATCATCTGGTCGGTTTATTATCTGGATTGGCGTTTTTTTCTCGAATGGAAACAATATGGTATCGCACCTCGTACTTTTAAAGGACTGAGAGGCATTTTATTTTCTCCCTTTTTACACGGCTCTGTCCAGCATTTGTGGAACAATACGTTGGCTCTTTTGATTTTATTACCCCTGATTTGCTACTATTATTTTAAAAACTGGAAAATATTAATTGTCGGTGGCATCCTTCTTTCCGGTATTGGTACCTGGCTTATTGCAAAAAGCGGAGTTCATATTGGTGCCAGTGGACTGATTTATGTCCTCACTTCATATATGTTTTTTACCGGGATCAGGAGCAGGCATTATCGCCTGATGGCAATATCCTTTTTGGTAGTGATGATCTACGGTGGTTCGGTTTGGTATATGCTTCCCGATATAGAAGAAGGTATTTCGTGGCAAGGGCATTTGGCGGGTTTTTTATCTGGATTGATACTTTCTTTTTTGTTAGATAAACCGCAGTTTGAACCACAGTACAAATTTGACTGGCAACATCCGGATTACGATGAATCTAAAGATCATTTTATACGGCAGTTTGATAAAAACGGTAATTTTCGTCCTTTGCCTTTATTGAGAAGCGATGTGCAAGGGTATGTCTATAGTGACACTTTTCATCGAAAAAACGGAATCCAATCCGAAAGAATAGGCTCAGTAAGATTTTATGATTAAGTTTTTTTAATACTATATTTTTATATAGAGTTTTGATATTTAATGAATTAATTATTTGTTTTTAATTCAACAATCGACAACAAACGTTTACAATCGATTTTAAATAATTAAATACCGGTTAAAATTTTTAAATTGAAACAACTTTGTACCAATAATTTATCATTCATTAAAAAATTAAAGATATGAGTACATTAAGAAACAATGTTCGCCTTATCGGTAGAGTGGGCAACAATCCGGAAACAAAGACTTTTGAAAACGGAAACAAAGTTGTAAGTTGTTCATTGGCAACAAACGAGGTATATTACAACGACAAAAATGAAAAAGTTGAAACTACACAATGGCACAATCTCGTTGCATGGGGGAAAACAGCCGACATTTTTGACAAATATGTTGAAAAAGGAAAGGAAATTGCTGTTTCAGGCAAACTGACTTATCGCTCTTATGACGATAAAGAAGGAGTTAAAAGATATATAACAGAGATTGTTGTAGAAGAAGTAGTTCTTTTTTAATTATTTGCATAGAGTGTTTAACATGATGTTTGTTTATGAATATTTTTAGGAATGCTTAGAAAGTAGTTGTGGTCAGTAAGAAGGAGGGAGGATTTATAAGTTCTCCTTCTTTTTATTAAATCCTGTTTTGTATCTGACAGCTAAGTTCAATTACATTTTAATTATTGTGCACTACACAAAAAATTTTAATGCTTGATACACAGTTTTTAACCAGACTGTTCCTTTCAGCTTTCAGAAAGCTTATTGCATATTCTTATTTTTACCCAATAAATAGAGGCTGTTCTTTAGTTTTTTTATGCGTTTTTTTCGACTAAAACGAATAAAAGATTTGGCAGGATATTGTCTTTTTGGTGTAATATTATTAAACA
>DATGMY010000014.1:0-3832 GCA_035307005.1 Flavobacterium sp.
CCAAAAGGAATACGTGAAATCACTGCCTTTTCATTCTTCACAGAAAATTACCAAAGAAAACAAGCACACCTTTGTTTTAGAATTATTTATGCATCCAACCAATGATTTTATTATGGAAATTTTGCGACACGGTTCTATTTGTGAAGTAAAAGAACCTAAAGAGTTAAGGGGAAAAGTCCGGGAAAGAATTATGCAGGCTTTGGAGAACTATCAAAAGTAGCTTTCCACAGATACACCTGTTTTCTTATCCTGCAAGGTCTATTCTATATAAATGTACAACTGTTCGGAAGACGATTTTGTACTAAATATAAGCTTTCAGGGGTTCGTTAGTTCGAGTAGCGAAGGGACGTAATTCATAAAAAACTAATACAAAAAACTCTAAACAATTAGTGTTTTCGGGCTTTTTTAGTCTTCCGAGCACCTAATGTAAGTAAGTCGTCCCGATAGATATCGGGAGTTTAAAAGTCTTAAAGTCAAAAGATGTAATGCGATGAACAACGACTTAAAGTCAGATTGTTATATCATTTTACCTAATTTTGAAATACGACATTATACAATGATTATTACTTATATTGAAACAACGCTGTAAATCAAGTTTTAAAATTAAGATTATGTTTGTCATGCTGTAAGCATCTTCACCTGCACTGATAAAGATTCCTACGGAATGACAAACGTTGTGTTAAAGGGTTTTTACAAAGTTTAAAAACAGGTAATTATCTGATGACCTCTATAAATATTAATCAAAACCCCTGTCAATTCTGGCAGGGGTTTATTTTTAGAAAAAACAAAAATCCACATTTAAAATATTAAAGAATTTTTTATCGTACTTTTGCAAAAAATTAAAAAAATGAAAACATTACACAAATTTTTTGCATTGGCAGGATTGTCTTGTTTTTCTTTACAACTATCTGCACAAGAGCTTACCAACAATCTTTATACAGCCGACAACAAAGGAAAATTCTTTATCTATTGGGGTGCAAACCGTGGTTATTATTCTTCATCAGACATTCATTTCAAAGGAGATGATTTCGACTTTACGGTTCACAATGCCACTGCTCACGACAAGCCCAAAGGCTGGCACATAGATTACATCAATCCGACGAGAATGACGATTCCTCAAACCAATTTCAGAGCAGGATATTTTTTTACTGATAAATACAGTGTCTCTTTTGGCTTTGACCATATGAAATATGTAATGACGCAAAATCAGGAAACGTATGTAAGCGGAACTTATCCCAACAGAGGCAGTTATGACGAAGTTTTAGAAAACGGAAATACCAAGCTTACGGAAAAATTCCTGAAATTTGAACACACCGACGGATTGAACTATGTGAATATTGAATTGGCAAGACACGAAGACATTTCAAAATTTGCAGGAATTTATAATACAGATGCCGTCCAATTCAATGCACTTGCAGGTGTGGGAGCCGGAATTTTATTCCCAAGAACCAACGCTACTGTTTTAGGCAGGGAACGCAACGATGAATTTAAGGTTGCCGGATTTGGTGTTTCTGTAAAAGGAGGTGTAAACGTTACTTTATTTAAACATTTTTTTGTGCAATACGAAACAAAAATCGGTTACATCAATGTATTGAAAACCCCCATTACTACCAATAAAAACGAATATGCCAAGCACGACTTTACCTTTTTGGAAAGTGTATTGGTTGTTGGCGGTATATTTAGATTGTAATTAACAACTTAGTACAGATTAAAATCGTAATTTTGCCCTCGCAATTTTAAAGGTATGAGAACTAAATCATTAAAGAAAAATAAAATCAACGTAGTTACATTAGGTTGTTCCAAAAACGTGTACGACAGTGAAGTGCTGATGGGACAGCTGAAAGCCAGTGGTAAAGACGTAACGCACGAAGCTATGAATGATGAAGCCAATATTGTGGTTATTAACACTTGCGGTTTTATCAACAATGCTAAAGAAGAATCGGTCAATACCATTTTGGAATACGTGGATAAAAAAGAGAATGGTTTAGTCGATAAAATTTTTGTAACCGGGTGTTTATCCGAGCGTTACAAACCCGATTTAGAATCAGAAATCCCAGATGTGGATCAATATTTCGGAACTACGGATTTACCTTTGCTATTAAAAGCCTTAGGAGCCGATTACAAACACGAATTGCTAGGAGAACGTTTGACTACCACTGCGAAAAATTATGCTTATTTAAAGATTTCCGAAGGATGCGACCGTCCGTGCTCGTTTTGTGCCATTCCGTTGATGAGAGGGAAACACGTTTCACAACCGATTGAAAAATTGGTAAAAGAAGCCGAAACATTGGCAAAAGACGGCGTAAAAGAATTGATTTTAATTGCCCAGGATTTAACCTATTACGGGTTGGATATATACAGAAAACGCAATCTTGCGGAACTGTTGGAAAATTTAGCCAAAGTGGAAGGCATTGAATGGATTCGTTTGCATTACGCCTTCCCTACCGGTTTCCCGATGGACGTTTTGGAGTTAATGAAACGCGAACCTAAAATCTGTAATTACATCGATATTCCGTTACAGCACATAGCCGACAACGTATTGAAATCAATGCGTCGCGGAACTACTTATGCCAAAACTACACAATTATTAAAAGATTTCAGAGCGGCTGTTCCGGAAATGACCATTCGTACGACACTGATTGTGGGTTATCCGGGAGAAACAGAAGAAGATTTCGAAATCCTGAAAAACTGGGTTAAAGAAATGCGTTTTGAACGTTTGGGTTGTTTTACCTATTCGCACGAAGAAAATACGCATGCCTATCTATTAGAAGACGACGTTCCTGCAGATGTGAAACAAAATCGTGCCAATGAAATTATGGACATTCAGGCACAGATTTCGTGGGAACTGAACCAGGAAAAAATCGGACAGACGTTCCGTTGCATCATCGACCGCAAAGAAGGCAATCATTTTGTGGGACGCACCGAATTTGATTCGCCTGATGTAGATAACGAAGTTTTGATTGACGCCACCAAATATTATCTAAAAACCGGTGAATTCGCAGATATAGAAATTTACGATGCCACGGAATTTGACCTGTACGGGACTCCTGTTTCTAAATAATATTTCCCGACCGAAAGTACAGCTTTCGGTTTTTTTTTAACCTTCAGAATCGATTATGTCGAGTATTTTATTATTGTTTCTTTGTCTGTTTATCGGAATTGCTGTTCAAAGAATCCATTCGTTTCCCAGAAATACTTCATTGGTTTTAAATCAATACGTTTTATTTATTGCTCTGCCGGCAATGGCATTGTATTATCTGCCAAAAATTGAATTAGGCTGGGATTTGTTGCTTCCTGCCTCGGTAGCGTGGATCGCCTTTGGATTATCCTACTTGCTTTTTACTTTTTTAGGAAAAATGTATGGCTGGTCGAAAAAGCTGATAGGCTGTTTAATCATTACGGCAGGATTGGGAAACACCTCATTTGTAGGCATTCCGGTTATTCAGGCGTTGTATGGTGAGGAAGCATTGAAGACACTGATAATCATTGACCTTCCCGGAACTTTTGTGGTACTTTCGACTGTGGGTGTGATGGTAGCCACTCTGTATTCGAGCCAGAAAAACAACAATGATTCCATACTGAAGAAAATGCTTACATTTCCACCAATGATTGCATTTCTTATCGGTCTTTCGATGGCGATTTTAAAGATTGATTTTCCCGAAGTTTTCAGTACCACACTCAAAGATTTAGCATCAACGCTCTCCCCTGTTGCGTTGATTTCGGTGGGTTTTCAACTCAAATTCAAAGCCTACAGCAAACACTTTCGTTTTTTGGCATTGGGACTTGCTTTTCAACTGATTTTACTCCCCGCTATTATTTTCGCCTTATTCTT
>DATGMY010000015.1:0-5300 GCA_035307005.1 Flavobacterium sp.
CCTGCATCGGCAGTGCCTCGAAAACCGTGTTCGGGGGCATAGATTTTCTGAACGTTGATTTTACTTTTGATTAGATAATCTATAATCGATACATTAATAAAAAAATTTACTTGTTTTAGTTCGTTTTCGCCTTTTCCGGCAGTGGCTATAAATTCAATAACCCCCGTTTGATTCGTCAAAACGCCTACTTTTTTATCCGTTAATAACGGAAGATATTTGTCTGTTTGTTGTGCACCGGTGTGTATTTTATTTGACTTTTGACTTTCGACTTTTGACTTATCTTGTGCATGACAATCAAAATTTAAACCTGCAAACAATATCATTACAAAAAATAATACCGTATTTTTGATGAGAATTTTAGTTTTCATATCTGTGAATTTATCCTATTTTATTGCTAAACGATTAGCTGCTTCAAAAAAGTATAAAAATAGTGTTTCTGCGCCAATTATAAAAATCGCAGTGGCTGCCGTTGCCATCAGTATTGTAATGATGTTGGTTTCGGTGGCTACGGGCTTGGGTTTACAGCAAAAAATCCGGGATAAAATTACGTCGTTTAACGGACATGTAGTAATTTCTAATTACGATAACAATCAGTCCGAAATTACGTTGGAACCGATTTCTACCAATCAATATTTTTATCCGGAATTTACCGAAGTACCTCAGGTAAAAAGCATTCACCCGTTTGCAACCAAAGCCGGAGTGGTGCGTACCGATCAATCATTTGAGGGCGTTATTTTTAAAGGTGTCGATGAAAATTATCAATGGAATTATCTTAAAGATTATCTGATTGACGGAGCTTTGCCGAAATTTGAAGCAGAAGGAATGACCAGTGAAGTTATTGTTTCTTCGTTTCTGGCAAATCGTCTGGAACTAAAAACCGGCGATAAAATTCAGACGTATTTTTTGAGAACCGATGGTGATGGAATGCCGCGTGTAGTCGCTTTTACGATTTCGGGAATTTATGAATCGGGTTTTCCGCAGTTTGACGAAAATCTTGTCATCGGTGATTTGAAACATATTCAACGGCTCAACAGATGGCAGGAAGATGAAGTAGGAGGGTTTGAATTATTTATCGATGATTTTACAAAAATTGATGTTATCGCAGACGAAATCTACGCACATATTCCTTCTACGCTGAACAGCGAACCCATTACGACCAAATACCAAAATATGTTTGATTGGCTCAGAATGTTTGATTTTAATATCTATATCATTGTGGGGTTGATGATTCTTGTGGCGATTATCAATATCGTAGTGGCATTGCTGGTATTGATTTTGGAACGTACCCAAATGATTGGTATCCTGAAAGCGATAGGAGCAGGGAATTGGAGCATTCGTAAGATTTTTGTTTACAATGCCACTTATATTGTTTTGAAAGGCTTGATTATCGGAAACATCATTGGATTAGGATTGCTGCTGATTCAAAACCATTTTGGAATTGTTCAGTTAGACCCTTCCCAATATTATGTAAAAGAAGCACCGGTTTATATTTCGGTAACGGCAGTCATTGTACTCAATGTATTACTGATAGGATTGTGTTATTTGGTGTTGCTGATTCCGTCTTATTTGATTACTAAAATATCTCCGATTAAATCGATTAAGTTTCAGTGATATAAAAAGGCTGTTCATTTTTTATTTCGTTCAATATCGAGTGTCGCCAAGTTTCAAAATTTCACCAAGTTTAAGATTGTATCAAAAGTGAGAACTTTAAACACAGGTTCTCGATTTCGTTCGAGGTGACGTTTGTAGCATTATACAATTTTACAATATACATTAACAATTCTAAACCACACAATTAATTCTCGTACTGCTGCACCAGTTCCATAATTTTTTTATCCTGTTCTAACAGAATCAATCGGGTGCCGTCTAATTTAAAATGTGTTACACGTCCCAGTGCATCAATAAAAACTTTTTCGTTTACGTCTTTACACGACATTTCTGTTGTGGTAATGTGATTGAATTTCATTGTGTTTTGAAACATTAAAAGCTGACCGTTTAAAAGGTTGCAAGCGGTGCTTCCCGAGAAAACCGGCTGATTGATGTCGATTTTTACAAAAGGTTTTTTATAAGGATACAAATCGGCAGCTTTGATTCTTCCCACATATATTTTATCCAAATACCAGTTGCCGTTTAGAGTCACTTTGTGGAATCGGAGTTCAGAGTCTTCTGATTTTAAAAGTAAAACATTGTCGTTTTTCAATTCGTAATGAGTTGCACCAATCAAAGCTTGTTTGTAATCTTCGCTTTTTACTTTGTTGCACGCCATCATTGTAGAGGTCATTTCTTCTGCAACAGCAATTTTATGGTCTTTTTCCAGCGTCGCTTTGGTTCTGATTCTGTTGCAACCGTCATAACCATAGACAGACAGGTTTTCAGAGCTATCAAAAGTAAGTGTTGGTAATCCTTCTTTAAAATCAGCAGCTAAGTTTTTACTAAAACTTGCCGATGCTAATTCCCAGGTTCCGTTTAGAGTGATCTGATCTTCTTTGATTTCTTTTTTTACAGCACACGAAACAGTCAGGGCTGCAAGAGACAAAAATGCAAATAGTTTTTTCATAGCTTTTATTTTGGACAAAAATAAAAAAAGCTTCGCATAAATCGAAGCTTTTGTATTATTGGTTGTGTAAAAATGCTTGACGTTCCAGCAAAACTTCTTCACTTTCCACGTGGTCATCGTCCGGAACACAACAGTCCACCGGACAAACGGCAGCACATTGCGGTTCTTCGTGAAAACCTTTACATTCTGTACATTTTCCGGGAACAATGAAATAAATGTCATCAGAAACCGGGGTTTGGGCTTCATCTGCATCCACTTCGGTACCGTCAGGCAATACAATTTTTCCGCTCAAAGCCGTTCCGTCTTTCCATCGCCAGTCGTCCGCACCTTCATAAATTGCCGTGTTGGGACATTCCGGCTCACATGCACCACAATTGATGCATTCATCCGTTATAATAATTGCCATAGCAAGGATTTTATTTAATTAATGTAACTTTGTACAAAAATACGATATAAAGAATTTACAAACAAATCTATATGGTTTTAACAGATAAAAAAAATGCCTTTGTACAGTTGGGGTTGTTTTTAAAACAATTTACGGCACAGCCTTACCAGGTGAATAATGCAGTTTTGTTTAATGCAGTGTTTTATGATGATTTCGAACAATTAATAGCCCGATTGGACGACAGTAATAGTTGGTTTACACGTGAACAGCTGGAACACGCTTTTTTGTCGTGGAGCAATGCGTTAACGGTAGAAAACCTTGATCGATGGTTGCGTGTCTATGATTTGAAGAAAGAACCTTTAAAAACCGTTGGTTTGATTTTGGCAGGAAACATACCGATGGTAGGTTTTCACGATGTGGTCGCGGTTTTGCTTTCGGGCAACAAAGCATTGATTAAACTTTCTTCTAACGATCAGGTATTGATTCCGTTTTTGTTAAAGTACCTTGCCACCGTAGCACCGGAATTTCAAAACCGATATGAAATAACCAAAGAACGGTTGGAAGATTTTGATGCGGTTATTGCCACAGGAAGCAACAATACTGCGCGTTATTTCGATTATTATTTTGGAAAATATCCTAACATTATTCGTAAAAACCGCAATTCGGTAGCTGTTCTCAATGGAAATGAAACCAAAGAGGAACTGATCGGGTTAGGTGAAGATATTTTCAGGTATTACGGTTTGGGCTGCCGGAATGTTTCCAAGCTTTTCGTTCCGGAAAATTATGATTTCAAATTATTTTTCGAGGCAATGTATGAATACAAAGACCTTATTTATTACGAAAAATACGCCAATAATTATGATTACAACAAAGCGGTATTTTTAATGAGTAACTTCTCAATTCTGGACAATGAGTTTATGACTCTGAAACAGGATGAAGGTTATGCATCGCCGATTTCCTCTGTTTTTTACGAATATTATGACGATTTGGAAAAAGTATGTCAGAAATTGAATCACGACAGGGAAAAAATTCAATGTGTGGTTTCCAACAACCTTGTACCTGAAAGTCTGTCGTTTGGAACAACACAACAACCTGAATTATGGGATTATGCTGATGGTGTGGATACAATGAAATTTTTAGTATCTTTATCATAATAAAAAATTATCAAAATGATCGATCAAATTCAACAAATGGTACAGCAGCTGACGGAAAAAGAAGTTGGCAGCAACGAAAAAATCTCTAACAACCTTGCAGGAAGCGTGGCGCAGGAAACAGGTGCCTCTGTAATGGAAGGATTAAAATCGGCAGTTTCGGGTGGAAATATGGGCGACCTGATGAATATGTTTAACGGAACAGATGCAAATTCTTTAACATCAAACCCGGTGGTAAAAAACATCATCGACTCCTTGACTTCCAAATTGGGAACCAACGTAGGTTTGGATGCCGGCACTTCTTCTAATTTTGCAGGATCTGTGATTCCGCAGATTTTGAGTATGGTTTTAGGAAAGGCAAAAAGCGGAGATATTAATATCGGCGAACTTTTGGGAGGTGGTGCTGTTTCTGCTTTAGACCAAAACGGTGACGGTAAATTGGGAATCGACGATGCTATCAGCGCCGTGACCAACGGAAAGTTAGGCGATGTACTCGGAGGCTTTTTTAAAAAATAATTTTTTTTTAAACATACCAAGGAAAGCTGTTCATTATGAGCAGCTTTTTTTATTTCTGATGTATCTCAAAAGAGGATTTGGTTTTAACAATATGCAAAATAATGATTAAATTTGAGCGGTATTTTATAAACAAACATTAAGACGGAACACAAGTGGCAGAAAGTTTTCACACAATTGTTATTATCATCGCTTCCATTACACTTTTTGTATATGGATTACAGAGTTTTAGTAAAGAAATAGATCATCTCGGTACCGAACGGCTATCAAAATGGATGAATAAAATAACTGTTTTACCATTAGGTGGTTTCTTAATGGGAGGCATTTTTACTTCGATTGTACAATCTAGTACTTTGGTTTCTTCACTCACGGTTTCGTTAGTCAATACCGGTGTAATTACGTTTCGGGACAGTATTCTGATTTTGTTGGGAACCAACGTGGGAACTACTTCCACCGCCTGGATTGTTTCGATGGAATCCTCCTTTTTAGGACCTCTTTTTATTGTTTTGGGTACATTGATCAGTATGATTCCAACCCGGATTTCCGTAGCAGGAAAGTCGATTTTTTACTTTGGATTTATATTTTTCTCTTTGAATTTCATCAGTCAGGCGATGGAACCACTTAAGAACGATCCGTTACTTGTAGAGGTTTTATCAAAAGCGTCCAATCCGTTGTTGGGGATTCTTTACGGGAT
>DATGMY010000016.1:0-8745 GCA_035307005.1 Flavobacterium sp.
GCTTTGTTGGCATATTCCAAAGCGTCTTCTTGTGATGAAGCAATCACAGTAAGCATCAATGGTGCTTGTTCTGCTCCCATAATACCCACCTGAACAGTTTTTACTTTGGCTCCAATCAACACGTTTTCCATTTCGCGTTTCAGTTTGGCGGCATATACTTTTGTAGGTTCAGTTTTTCGGTAATCGTCACGCAGATAAAGCTGGATTTCCGATTTATACTTGGTGCCTCCGGAAGTCATTAATCCGTCGGATGCCTGACCTACTGTGGTAATCATCTTTTCGATTTCCGGTTTTTGTGACAGATATTCTTCTGCTTTTTGCGTCAATAAGTTGGTTTGCTCAATCGAAGCATCTTTATCCAATTCAAACTGAATATAAAACTCTCCTCTATCATTACCCGGGAAAAAATCTCCACCGATGAAACCGCCGCCTAATAAGCCGACCGTTGAGGCAAGAAATAAAATCAAGGTAATAAATAAGGTAATAAATTTGTTCATACGGCTTTTCAACGACCATTCCAAAATGCCCGAAATACCATTGGTCAATTTAGACAATCCTGTTTCGAAACCATATAATATTTTTCCGAAAAACGAATGTTTACTGATATGAGACAATTTTCCAAAACGAGAATACAGCCACGGAACCAATGTAAAGGATACAAAAAGCGACAGCATTGTAGCCACAACTACCGTGATACAAAACTGACGTAAAATATCAGATACGAATCCGGACGACATAGCAATAGGCAGGAATACAACTATAATTACCAGGGTAATCGCCGTTACGGTAAACCCGATTTCTTTCGCTCCGTCAAATGCCGCACGTACTTTGTTTTTACCCATTTCCATATGGCGGTGGATATTCTCGATAACCACAATGGCATCATCTACCACAATTCCTACTACCAATGAAAGTCCTAACAGCGTCATCAGGTTCAGTGTATATCCTAAAAGGTTCAAAGCGATGAATGTCCCGATTAACGACAACGGAATTGCTAAACTCGCAATACCGGCATCACGCAAACTATGCAGGAAAAACAGCATAATCAATACAACAAGAACTACCGCAATCGCTAAGTCCATCATTACATGGTTTGCCGCACTAATCGTATAATCTGTACTGTCCGAAGCAATGGAAACCTGTATGTTTTGTTCTTTATAATCTGTCTGAATGGTTTCGATTGTTTCTTTTACCAAATTAGAAACCGCTACCGCATTGGCATCAGATTGTTTAAACACCTGCATCAATACGGTGTTTTTTTGATCGATGCGGGCAATTTTCTCAATATCTTTGATTCCGTCCTGCACATCGGCAATGTCGCTCAGGCGGATTTGGGTTCCGCTTGGCGTGGTAATCGGTAAATTACGCATTTGGTCTAACGAGGTAAATTTACCCGAAAGACGAATTGTGGTCTGATTTCTTTGGGTTTTGATATTACCCGTAGGGAAATCCATATTGGACGCCGCAATAATCTGCTGAACCTGACCAATACTCAGTCCGTAACCTGCTAATCTTTCCGGATTAACACTTACCTGTATTTCACGTTCTTCGCCACCAACCAAATCTACTTTTGCCACGCCATTGATTCGTGAAAAAATCGGTTGGATTTTCTGATCCAATAGATCATATAATTCTTTTTCGGTCAGATTGGAGGTAACCGAAAGGTTTATAATGGCAACATCGTCGAGCGAGAATTTATTCAGCGAAGGCGTATCGGCATCGTCTGGCAAATCGTTGATTACGGCATTAATTTTCCGCTGGGCATCGGTCAGCAAAAAGTTGACATCTGCACCTGTATTAAGCGTAATCATTACCACCGAAACGTTTTCCATTGATTTCGATTCAATTTTCTTCACGTTTTCAAGCGATGCCACCGCATCTTCAATTACCTTGGTTACCGAAGTTTCCACTTCAGAAGGAGCTGCTCCCGGATAGACCGTTTGCACGGTAATCACGTTTATATCAAATTTAGGTACAAGCTCATAACCCAAGTTGAAATAAGACGCTATTCCTCCCAAGAGTGTCAACGCAAATATTACGATGATAGCACTGGGTCTTTTTATAGATATTTCTGATATTTTCATTTATATTAGGCTTTAGATGATAAGCTTTAGGCGATAAGCTAAATGCTTATGGCTTACAGCTTAAAGCAATTTATTTAATGATTTCCACGGCAGCACCGTCGGTAAGGTTGATTTGTCCGGAAACGATTACTTCAGTTCCTTTTTCCAATCCGGAAACAATTTCAACATATTCGCCAAAAGTTCTTCCGGAAACTACTTTGGTTAAAACAGCTTTACCATCTTTGTGGATAAAAATCTGATTGGAGCTCACACTTCCCACAAATGCGTTGCGGGGAACTACTAATACGTTTGCCAACTGGCTGTCGCCAAAATAAGCATTTCCGTACATTCCTGCTTTAAGTTCGTTAGATGAAGTGTTCTCGATTTCTAATTCCACAGGGAAATTCAGACTTGCGTCGGCTTTTGGTGCAATGAAAGAAATTTTTCCTGTAAATTCTTTGTCTGTCAAAACCGGCGATAATACTTTAATCGTTTGTCCCGCTTTTAATGAACCAATATTTTTCTCGTCCACGTTTACTTTCAATTTCAATTTGGAAACATTTACCACTTCAAACAATTCCATTCCCGGATTTACAAACGATCCCGGTTCGATATTTTTCGTATTGATAATTCCCGAAAAAGAGGCTTTAATATTTACATCTCCGGCTGTAATTTGAGCACTACGCAGATTGTTTTTGGCATTTTCAAGCTGCAGTTTTACCTGATCCAATTGTTGTTTGGTAACACCGCCGGTTGCATAAGCACTTTCAAAGCGGGCCACTTCCGTCTGTGCGTTGTTGTACATTGCTTGTGCGTTGGCAACATTCACATTTTGCTGATCGGCTTTAATAACGGCTAAAGTTTGTCCGGCAGCCACACGTGAACCTTCATTGACCAATACTTTTGTAACCAATCCCGAAGTTTCTGCCGAAATTTTTACTTCCTGTTGGGGAGCAAACGTTCCGTTGGCAATATACTCGCCGTTAATTTCTCTGAAATCGGCTGTTTCCACACGAACGGCAACAAAGCTGTTTTTCTGGGCTACAATTTCGGTTTGTGCGGTATTTTCTGCTTTGTGCTTGTTTAAAACATACACAATTCCGGCTAAAGCGGCAATTACTATAATTCCTGTTATAACTATTTTTTTCATCTTTATTAAATGGGCGTTTTAGTTTTCTGTTAATGTATTTAATGCTCCTTTTGCTTTGATTAATTGTACTTCAGCTAATTTATAATCCAGCAAAGCATTGGTATGATTGTTTTGTGCATCGGCATACGATGTTTCGGCATCTAACAAATCGGTCAAAGTTGCCAGACCAAATTTGTAGTTGTTTTCTACATTGGTCAGGACTTCTCTTGCCAGATTCACATTTTCTTTTTGCGTATTTAAGGTAATTAATGAATTATTGAGCTGGGTAATGGCATTGCGTAAGCTCAAATCCAATGCCAGACGGGTATCGCGTTTGTCGGCTTCTAATTTTTCGATTTCAATTTGTGCCTGTCTGGTTTTTGCCCGGATGACTCCGCCATTGAAAACCGGAATTCTCAAATTTAAACCTATTGCTGCATAATCAGACCAGTAAGCACCCGGATAGGATTGAAACCAGGGAAATTTATCTCCCATACCTAAATAACCGTAATTTGCATTCAAACTTAAATTTGGATAACCTTGTGCTTCTGTAGCTTTTTTGTTCAATGTCAGCAATTCGCTTTGTTTTTCCAACAATTTTATTTCGGTTCTGTTTTCGATATTGATTGTTTCGTCTACCAAAGCATGGGTGGTTACTTCAAAGGTATTTTCAGGAAGTGAAATTTCGGTGTTGATGTCCATTCCTATTAAATATTTCAAAGTGTTTTCCTGAATTTCCAAAGCATTGAGCAATTGCTGACGACTGCTTTTGATGTTGTTCAGTGTAACGTTGGTACGGTCTAAATCAATTTTCTTTGCCAAACCGTTGTCGTATAAACTTTGAATGACATCGCGTACTCTGGTTGTGTTTTCAATAGTACTTTCAACGGTTTTCAACTGTGATTCGGTTTTATAAACCTCATAATAACTGCTGGCAACTTTTTCAATAACCTGTTCTTCGGTTAGTTGTGCATTTATTTTGTAGAATTCACGGGTTGTTTTCGCAGCTTTCAGACCTGTAAAAACCGCCTGATTAAACAATTGTTGGTTTACAGACACAACTGCTGTGGATTGCCACGGTCTCCCCATTGCAATCACCATACTTTCTCCCATAAAATCCATTGCGGTTTCCTGAAGAATAGCATTGTAGGTCAACCCACCGTCGATGTTGATTTGCGGCAAAGCATTTGCGCGAACTTCCTGAATCTGGTATTCGCTGTTTTCTACACTTAAGCGTGCTTTTACAGCTTCGGCTTTGTTTTGCAGTGCATAGTTGACAGCTTCGCTTAAGGTTAGTGTGTTTTGAGCCTGCATTGTTATCCCAAACAAGGCAAGAGCTAAAACAAAAGTGAACTTTCTCATAGGTCTATTTGTGGGTTTTTAAAAGTTGTTCTAAAATTTCTAATCCTTTCGGAGTAACAATTCCCCTTAAATGATACTCCAAAAATTTGTAATTCAATTCGTCTATAGATTGACTGTTCTGCACATTGATAAACATTTCGTCGTTGAAAAATGCTGTGGAGCTTGCAAAAAAGATTTTTCCTATAAAATCCACATCAATATTTTCTCGGTAATAACCTTTTTTTACACCTTCTTTCAGATTTTTTAATATGGTAAGGTCATAATTGTCGTGTCTTTTCTTCTGAATACGTTCTGCAAGCCGCGGATAATATTTGTTGAATTGGTAAATGGTGCTTGCCTGTATGTTCAATCCAAATAAATCAGCCACACAGTTTTTCATCGCAAAATGTTCGTGAATCGGTGTTTCGCATTTGCCAATGAAGCTTTTCATTTTGTTGATTGCCGATTGAAAGACAAAGTCCACCGTTTCTTTAACCAATTCATTTTTCGACGAAAAATGCTGGTAAATCGTTTTCTTTGAAATACCTAATTCATTAGCAATGTCGTCCATTGTAACTGATTTAAAACCGTTGTTTGTAAAAAGTTCTAATGACTTTTTGAATATTGTCTCTTTCATTTCATCAAAAAATTTCGAGGCAAAATTACAACGGAAACTTTTAATACCAAAATAGTTTCCAAAGTTTTTTGTTAAATAAATCTGAATGAAAAATAATCGTTACATTTGCGAATCAAAACTGGATGATCCAATGAATTATTTAGAACGCTACAGAGAAGAGGTTTCTTCGTTCATAGATACGGTAGAATTAAATAAAAAACCAGAAGAGCTTTATGCTCCCATAGATTACATACTGAAAATAGGCGGTAAAAGACTGCGTCCCATTTTGACATTGTTTGCGTCAGAAGTTTTCGGAGCGTCGTCTAAAGAGGCTATCTATGCAGCGGTTGCTATCGAGATGTTTCACAATTTTTCATTGATTCATGACGATATTATGGACGAAGCTCCATTGCGTCGGGGAAATGAAACCGTGCACGAACGCTGGAATCTTAATACCGGAATTCTTTCAGGCGACGCAATGCTGATTTTAGCCTATCAATATTTTGAAAATTATAAACCCGAAGTATTTCGTGAATTGGCAAAATTGTTTAGCAGAACAGCATTGGAGGTGTGTGAAGGACAACAGTTGGACATCAATTTTGAAACAAGAAACGATGTGACGATTTCGGAATACATCAAAATGATTGAATACAAAACAGCGGTTTTGGTTGGAGCGGCTTTTGAAATGGGCGCAATTGTAGCTGAAACTACGCCTGAAAACCGACAATCGATCTATGATTACGGACGATATTTGGGAATTGCTTTTCAACTGCAGGACGATTATCTTGACGCTTTTGGAGATGCCGAAACTTTTGGAAAACAAGTAGGGGGTGATATCCTGGAAAACAAAAAAACATATTTGTATCTGAAAGCCCTGGAAAACGCAGACCAACAGCAAAAAGAACGTTTGCATTATTGGTTCTCAACAACCGAAAATTCTGTAGAAAAAATAGAAGAAGTAAAACAGCTTTTTGAGGCTACGGGAGTAGTGACCGATTCGGAAAAACTTATCGAGGTGTACACCAACAAGGCTTTGGATATTTTAGATCAAATGGAAATCAATCCGGATTATAAAGAAGAATTGCGCGAGTTTTCTTTAAATTTAATGAACAGAATAGTATAAATGATTTGTCATGACGAGGGGTTGTTCCATATAGAATTACTCTTTTTTGACTTTACATAAATACTGTATTTTAGTTTGAGTAGATTCAAGGTAATGGATGTTTTAAAAAGTAAAAACATATTAGACTTTGCAAAAAAAATTTCCAAAAGGCAGTGTGCTTAAAGCGAGCCCATGATATTTTAGTTTTCTCTAATCCTTCCAAAGGAAAGGAATTGAAAATTATTTTTAAGATTTAATTATTTCTAAATCTTAAAAATAACAACCAGTGAATTGATAATGTATTGGATACCAATCGCCAAAACAAGAAAGCCAATAATTCTTGAAATCGCCACAATTCCAGATGCTCCCAAAAGTCTTGAAATATAGCCGGCACTTCTCAGGATAAGAAAAGTGACAACCGTTAATACTAAAACAGCTCCTACGATAATAAATTGATCTTTCAAAGCAGGGTAATCCTGATACATGGCAATTAACAACGACATAGATCCGGGACCAGCCATCATAGGAATGGCAAGCGGTGTAAGAGCAATATCGTTTCGTTGTTGTGCATCGCTGGCAACTTTTTTACTCACTCCCCTCCGTTTACTAAAAGTCCCCGAAAGAAGACCAAACCCCGAAGTACAAATAATAATACCTCCTGCAATACGAAGCACATCAATACTGATCCCCAAAAACTCCAGAATATACTTCCCGATAAAAAAAGAAACCACTAAAATAATGAATACATTGACCGATGTCCACAAAGCAGTACGGTTTTTAGACAGACGCGAATCGTCCTGAGTCAATGCTAAAAAAATGGGAACACTTCCCAAAGGATTGGTCACAGAGAATAATGCAGTAAAAGTAATAATAAATAAATCCATATTTCTTTTCGTTTTCCTAAAGCTAAAAATAAATTTCAAATTAGATTGAAATAAAATGATTATTTTTGAAATAAAAAAATGAACTTTTCTTTTCTGGATTTAGTGTATGTAAAAGAAGGTAAATCCGTTCGGGATGCTTATCTGGAACTTAAAAACACCGCAATAAAAGCTGAAAAATCAGGATTTTGCCGGTATTGGCTGGCAGAACATCACAATATGGAAGGTATTGCCAGCAGTGCTACTTCTGTTTTGATTGGTTATGTAGCAGCGCATACACAAAAAATACGGGTAGGTTCGGGCGGAATCATGTTGCCCAATCATTCGTCGTTGGCAGTATCTGAACAATTTGGAACTTTGGCACAAATGTATCCCGGAAGAATTGATTTAGGTTTAGGACGTGCTCCGGGAACCGATAGCCTGACAGCACAATATATGAATGAGAATTTCTTTAAAAATGTACAGGAATTTCCCAAAAACATTTCATTGATCCAGCAGTTTTTTTCTACTGATAATGAAGATAGTAAAGTAAGGGCTTTTGTTGCCGAGGGAACCGACGTACCATTGTATATCTTAGGTTCCAGTACAGAAAGTGCGGTGCTGTCGGCTGCTTATGGTTTGCCTTATGCGTTTGCCTCTCATTTTGCGCCGCAACAGTTAGGAACTGCTTTTAAATTTTATACCGATGAATTTCAGCCTTCCGAGTATCTGGAAAAACCTTATAAAATAGCTTGTGTCAACGTAATTATCGGTGAATCTATGGAAGATGCACGCTTGTCGGCTTCCTCTTTTTACAGGATGTTTTTAGGCATCATTCGCAATCAGCGGAGTAAAATGCAGTTGCCCGACATGGATTTTTATAATGACTGGACAGTCAATGAAGAGGCGTTGATCCGACAAATGACTGCTTGTACTTTTATCGGAGAAAGAGCAACTGTGGCTCAAAATTTGATTCAGTTCATCGAACGTTATGAAATTGACGAAATCATGATGTCTTGCCCAATATATTCAGAAGAAAAACGTTTATATAGTATGAAGGAATTCGCTTCCATCTTATCCAATTATTAAGAATGAAAAAATTGTTTGTTTCCATAAGTTGTGCTTTTGCCACACTTACCGTTGATGCCTCAACCATCCCTGTTGAACAAGTTTCGCAGTTCAATAATCCTATAATTATAGTTAACGGTTATAAAATCCGTTACATTGATTACCCTAAAATAAAACCAGAATTCATAGAAAGTATCATTGAACTGGAACCGGAAGATGCCATAAAAGTTTTTGGTGAGCAGGGAGCATATGGAGCTATTATTATCAAATTGATTCCGAGAATCAAATCGTTTTCCATGGAAGGGGCAAAAATTGATGATAAAATCATTGAAAAAGTAGCTGATTATGCCGCCTTGGCAAAACAGAGAGAGCAAGCCAGATTAGCAGCTGAAGCCGAAAAGGCACGTTTAGAAGCTATTGAAAAAATACGTTTGGAAGAAGAAAACGCACGCCGTTTGGAAATGCAGGAAAAAATAAAATTAGAAATAGCAGAAGAAGATAAAGTACCTGAAAAAACTGAAGCAGAAAATACGAGAAAAGAAACAGCGGAGAAAGCACGCTTAGAA
>DATGMY010000017.1:0-5782 GCA_035307005.1 Flavobacterium sp.
GCTAAATTTTTGCCCGAAACATAGGTTGCAACAGCTCCAACAAGATATATAAGTAGTAATAAACTAATATTCATAATAAAATTCTTAATTGGCAATGAATAAATAATACATAATGGCACTTACACCAATCACAAAAACAAACAGATACAAGCCGATATTTCCATTTTGTGATTTTTTTGCCTGATAGGATAATTCTCCGGCAACAAATCCTAAGCCTGAAATTAATCCGCCGATGAGTGCTTCGATATTTCGTTTAAAGAAGCCACCGAGGTAATTCAGCGGTTGTACAATCAGGAATTGGTAAATATCATCAATATAATATTTTTCGACTAATAACTTTTGAAGCCCCGGTACGTTGTTATCGTTTACCGGCACGTGTTTGTTTTTAATGTATTTTGCGTAGGCAATTCCAATACCGATCAAAGCACCAACAACTGCTACCCCCATCAATATATATTCGGTTGTACCCAATTCATGCGGATGTGCCAAAGCGTTGTTGCTGATAACCGGAGCCAGATATTCGTTGAGCCAGCTGCTTCCCGGAATACTGATCAATCCGCCAACAACCGCAAGAATAGCTAAAACAATTAAAGGAAACGTTATTGCAGCCGGACTTTCGTGCAGATGATCTTCTTGTTCTTTAGTACCTCTGAATTTGTTGAAAAACGTCAAAAATACCAGACGGAACATATAAAATGCCGTTAGAATCGAAGCGAAAGAACCTGCAATCCAAAGGATTTTATTCTCGTGGAAAGCCGTCAGTAAGATTTCATCTTTTGAAAAGAATCCGGATAGGGGAGGAATCCCCGAAATAGCCAGTGAAGAAACCAAGAACGTAATATACGTAATCTTCATCGTATTTTTCAATCCGCCCATGTGACGCATATCCTGTTCGCCACCAATAGCGTGGATCACTGATCCTGAACCTAAGAACAAACAAGCTTTGAAAAATGCGTGTGTAATTACGTGAAAAACAGCCACTTCATAAGCCCCGAATCCTAATGCCATAAACATCAGACCTAATTGCGAAACGGTAGAAAATGCCAGTACTTTTTTGATGTCGTTTTGTACCAAAGCGATTGAAGCAGCAACCAAAGCGGTCAACGCACCCACTACAGCAATCAGGAATTGAACGTTTGGCGTAAGGTCGAAAATAAAATTCATTCTCGTGATCAGGAAAATACCTGCCGTAACCATTGTAGCGGCGTGAATCAATGCTGAAACAGGTGTTGGTCCAGCCATTGCATCAGGCAACCAGGTAAATAAAGGCAACTGAGCCGATTTTCCCGTGGCACCAATGAATAATCCCAAAGTAGCTACTGATAAAATCGCTACCGAAGTGCCTAAGTTTTCAAATTCTAATACATTTCTGATTTCGACAAAATCAATCGTTCCGAAAATATGTAACAAGACAAAAGTCCCGATTAAAAAACCTAAGTCGCCGACACGGTTCATAATAAACGCTTTCTTAGCCGCATCATTATAATCCTGATTTTGATACCAGAAACCGATCAAAAGATACGAACACAAACCAACACCTTCCCATCCGATGAACATCATCAGTAAGTTGCTTCCTGTTACCAAAACCATCATAAAAAAGACAAACAGGTTAAGATACGAAAAGAATTTATGGAAGTTGTCGTCATCGTGCATATACGATGTACTGTAAATATGAATCAATGTTCCGATTCCGGTTACAAACAAGAGCCATAAAATGGAAAGCTGGTCGTAATAAAACCCGAAATCTATGGTGTAATCCATGATGCGAATCCAGTCAAACCAAACGTGTTTTGTCGGTTCAGCTCCGTTTTGTAAAGCCACAAACTGAATTGCCGTAATGATAAACGCTATGGCGATGGTAGAAGAAGATACGATTCCTACTACCGTTTTGCCCAAAGATTTTCCAAAGAAAGTATTGATTAAAAATCCGGCTAAAGGCAAAAGCAACGCTATGGTCAATAAAGTAGTATCCATTCTTATCCTTTTAAATTTTTAAGTTTGTCAATATCAATAGAGCCGATGTTTCTGTAAATCGATACCAAAATTGCCAGACCAATAGCTACTTCTGCTGCGGCAACTGCCATTGTAAAGAAGACAAAAACCTGTCCGTTGGCATCTTCGTGATAATTAGAAAAGGCAACCAAAAGAAGGTTGGCTGCATTCAGCATAATTTCGATCGACATAAACATCACAATGGCGTTTCTTCGATACAAAATTCCAAATACCCCGATGCAGAATAGTAAAATCGAAAGGTAGATGTATTGTTCAATACCTATAATTTGTAATACGTGTTCCATTATGCAATCGTTTTGTCTTTTTTAGAGATTAATACAGCGCCAATCATAGCCATAAGTAATAATACGGCAGCCATTTCAAAAGGAACGGCAAATTCATTTAGTAGAATTTTCCCCAAAACCTCTATGGATTGATAATCTTTTCCGGTAGCGGCATAAGCGTCAATTACCGGTGCGCTCTGAGCCAGAGAAGCAATCAGAACCAATCCGACCAATCCAAAACAAACCACAGCAATAAGCTTGGTAAAGAAAGGTTTTGAAATTTCGTCGCTGATGTTGAGGTTCATCAACATAATGGTAAACAACATCAGAATCATAATTGCTCCTGAATAGACAATGATGTGAACCATTGCCAGAAACTGGGAATTGAACAAAGCGTAATGTCCGGCAATACTGAAAAAACTCACCACCAGCCAAATGGCACTGTGGATCGGGTTTTTTGAGATAATGGTCATAAACGCACTGCCCAGTGTTAAAGCCGAAAGTATATAAAAAAGGATTTCTATCATTTTTATTCCGATTTAGCAGTGTTAAGTACAGCCTGTTCCAAAGGCATTACTAATTGTTCTTTGCCGAAAATGAAGCTTTCGCGTGAGGTGTTTGCGTGTACAATCTGTTTTGATTTGGTCAGATAGATAGCCTGTTTGGGGCAGGCTTCTTCACACAAACCGCAATAGATGCAACGAAGCATATTGATTTCATAGATTTCGGCATATTTTTCTTCACGATATAAATGTTCCTCGCCGGGTTTGCGTTCAGCGGCTTTCATTGTGATGGCTTCCGCCGGACACGAAACAGCACACAAACCACAGGCTGTGCAGCGTTCTCTGCCCTCATCATCACGCATCAGCGTATGACGACCACGATATACCGGACTGAAAGGACGTGTTTCTTCAGGATAGTTGATGGTTACTTTCTTTTTAAACAAGTGCTTAAAAGTAGTTGCCATTCCACCTGCAATCGCACCCAGATACATCCGTTCGCCCAACGTCATGTTTTTGTTGGAAACCTGTTTTTTTCTTCCTGATAATGATATATTTTCCATAGACATAATTCAGAATTTTAGCGTGTTAATAATAATACTACCGCCGTAATGATAATATTGACAACTGCCAGAGGAATCAATGTTTTCCATCCTAAGTTCATCAATTGGTCGTAACGGAAGCGCGGAATGGTCCAGCGCACCCACATATACAGAAATATAAAGAAACATATTTTTGCAAACAAGACAAAAATTCCGATGATGTTTGCAGTATTGGCTCCCCAGTTTTCTGCAGCCCAGGTCATTCCCGGATAATTGTATGCGCCTAAATACAAGACCGCCAATAGGGTAGAGGAGATAAACATGGCTGCGTATTCCGCAAACAAAAAGAATCCCATCCGCATCGACGAATATTCCGTGTGGTATCCACCGATCAATTCTTGTTCACATTCAGCCAAATCAAAAGGCGTACGGTTGGTTTCGGCAAAGGAACAAATTAAGAAAATGAAGAATCCTAAAGGCTGGTAAAAGATGTTCCAGTTCATTCCGTGCTGATTTGCTGCAATCTCACGCAAACTCATCGAGCTGTGCATCATCAAAAGTGCAACAATCGATAGTCCCATGGCGATTTCATACGAAATCATTTGAGAAGCTACACGCATCGCACTGATCAGTGAATATTTGTTGTTCGATGCCCAACCTCCAATCATAACTCCGTAAACACTTACCGACAATACGGCAAATACATAAAGCATGGCTACATTGATATCAGTAGCTTGCAGCATTACTGTTCTTCCACCGATTTCAAGAGTATCGCCCCAGGGAATTACGGCAGAAGTCATCAATGCCATTGTCATGGAAATAAACGGACCTAATACGAACAGAAACGTATTGGGTGTGTTTGGCATAAACTCTTCTTTGGCAAACAATTTCAAACCGTCTGCAAGGGGCTGTAAAATTCCACCCGGACCTGCACGGTTCGGACCTCTGCGGTCTTGAATCCAAGCCGCAATTTTACGTTCTGCCAGTGTACAGTACATCGCAAAAAGCATCGTAATGGCAAATACTGCCAAAATAATTACACCTTTTTCTATAATAATCGCCTGTTCCATAATTATTGCTTTTCAGGATTTTTATAAGGAACTTCTTTCATACTGATTTTTTTACGGTCTTGTTCGCGACCTAATAAAATTTGTTTTTCAGTATGAATTTCTACTTTTTTCATATCCCGGGTATAATTGCTCTGATTGATGACACTCCATTTCTCGAATTTTCTCGGACCTTCAATGACCCAATCGTTTACGTCTTTATGATCAAAACGGCATTCGTTGCAGATAAAATCCTCTACTTCGTGGTATTCGTCTTTACGAGCCGTTACTCTTTGAATTTCGTTTCCAAACATCCAAAGGGTTGTTTTTCCGCAACATTTGTCACAGTTTCTGTGTGCATTAAAAGGTTTGTTGAACCAAACTCTCGATTTGAAACGGAAGGTCTTATCTGTTAAGGCACCAACCGGACATACATCGATCATATTTCCTGAAAACTCGTTATCGATTGCTTTGGAAATATAGGTTGAAATCTGTGCGTGGTCGCCGCGGTTCAATACCCCGTGAACACGTTGATCCGTAAGCTGGTCGGCTACTTTTACACAACGGTAGCACAAAATACAGCGGTTCATGTGAAGTTGAATCTTATCTCCGATATCTTCCGGCTCAAAGGTTCTTTTCTCTTCTTTGAAACGTGTTTTTTCCAATCCGTGTTTAAAAGACAGGTTTTGTAAATCACACTCTCCTGCCTGGTCACAAACCGGACAATCCAACGGGTGGTTGATCAATAAAAATTCTGTTACGGCTTTGCGAGCTTCCAAAGCTCTTTCGGAAGTAATGCTTTTTACTTCCATTCCGTCCATCACACCTGTTTTGCACGAAGGCATTACTTTCGGCATCGGTCTCGGGTCTGCATCACTTCCTTTGGATACTTCTACCAAACATGCACGGCAATTTCCTCCCGTATTTTCGAGTTTTGAATAGTAGCACATTGCAGGAGGAACAGATTCGCCTCCTATCATACGAGCAGCTTGCAGGATGGTTGTTCCCGGTTCTACTTCTATTGTTTGTCCGTCTATTGTTACTTTCATTTCTTTTTAGTTTAAAGTTTGATGTTTAACGTTTAAGGTTGCTGAACTTTGAACCTTAAACTTTAAACCTTAAACAAAAATTATAATGTTACTGCATTAAGCAAATGTCTTACTTTCGACATTGGTTCGTTTACAAAATGGTCTCTGTTCTTTATTTTTTCAGGGAAACGAACGTGGTATTCAAATTCTTCTCTGAAATGTCTGATAGCGGCAGCTACAGGCCAAGCGGCAGCATCTCCTAACGGACAAATCGTGTTTCCTTCGATTTTCGACTGAATGCTCCATAGCAATTCGATGTCTTCTTCCGTTCCGTATCCGGTTTCGATTCGGTGCAACACTTTCTCCATCCATCCTGTTCCTTCACGACAA
>DATGMY010000018.1:0-7475 GCA_035307005.1 Flavobacterium sp.
TCAGACTCATAACCTATTTCCAAAAAATGAACCTCATAACGAATCGAAAATTCTAAACAAATTTCTTTTAACCCCTCTACTATCTCATCTGTGATTACTTTATTCCTATACTTTACAGGAAAAACTAAATGATACAAAAGCAAGGTCTTATTATCTCGTTTCAATATATGTTCATCCATTTTACAAAATTACGCTTTTTCAAAGCGATTTGAAAAACCTTTGGAGTTTCTTATACCCCGAGGCAGAGCCTCGAGGAATTCTTTAGATTAAACACAAGTTCCCTTACCCGTAAAAGCTAATTCACAGATGCAAGTGTATTTCCGATAAGATATGTTTTCGGCGGACCTCTTTGCCCAAAAACATTCAATGTTACCAGATTACCTTTTTTACAACAATAGCATTTTTTATGTTGAGTTTTGGGTTCTGCTATTGAACGCACAACATTCAAGTCTTCTTGTAATTGTTGGAGTTTTCCTCGTTTCCAACTGCTGCTTAAAATCCCGTAATGACGTATGCGTACAAAGCGTTTGGGTAAAATATATGTAACCAAAGGAGTTGACAATCTGGATAAAACTCTTCTTTTAATCAGCTTAATGCTTCTTTTAAAGGGATATTTTTAATAAAAAAACTAATCATTTCACTTTATGGCAACGACGTTTTAAGCTCAAGCAGAATCACATGGACGGGATATTCCAATGGGATAAAAACTGTTTACAGAAATTATTACGACAATCCCTTTTTAAGACTTTCTTTGACTTATAACTTCGGGAAATCCTTTCAAAAAGAAAATCGTAAAAGCAGAAATACGGAAGAGCTGAGTAGAACAAATTGATTTCATCAATCATACATCCTTTATAATTCTTAAAAAACATAACCCTGTCAGTGTCGAAACCTGACAGGGTTTTCAAAAATGTTTTAATACAAATTTACCATCCCATAAAAAAGTGTTTACTTTTTCAAATTCTTCAACGTAGAATGTTCTAACGCATTTTTAATCGCGTCTACGTGAGATTTGTTGCGCATTTTTAAACGGCTTTCACCATCAGCGTTAAAAACAACGTCGCCTTTACAATTAATCAACTTAATGTTGAGCTTTGTAGCCAGCATTGATTTATCACGGGTTACAATGCATTTCAGTTCTTTGCACGGATCGGTTTTTACTTCAGCAGGTGTTTCCTGGGTATCGTAGTAAACCTGAAAACCTGCTTCTTCCAACTGGTATTTCAGAAAAGAATTGACACGGTATTCATTGAATTCGGTCTGAAAATCATAAACACTTTTTACCTGTACAATTTTCGTGTTTGTCAGACTTTGTGCTTTGTGCTCCAAAACTCACACAACGCCAAGCCTAAAAACATCATTCTTCAACCGTTTCCTTTCTTAAAATTTTTCCGGTTGGGGTTTCCTTAAATTGTTTTATAAACAAGATTTCTTTAGGGCGTTCGTATTGTCCCAGAGTCTCTGTTACTTCGGAAAGCAAAGTGTAAGGTTCATGCTCAATCACCAACACTAATTTTTGTCCCAAATCTTTATCCTCTTTGCCGATTACAAAAAAACGGTAAGGAATGTATTCCGAGAGTTTCTGCTCGATTTGTTCGGGAATAAGCTTTATACCACCGCTGTTTATCACGTTATCAATTCTTCCCAGCCATTTAAACTGAATATCGTTGATCATCTCTACCAAATCGTTGGTAAAAACCAAACCATTGGCTACCAAAGGTGCTTCGATAATCAGACATCTGCGTTCATCTGTAGAAATATTAGCATGAGGCAACACAGTAAAATAATCTTCTTCTATTTTTTTTGCAGCAATATGCGTGATGGTTTCGGTCATTCCATAAGTTTCATAAACTTCCACCAGCATATTTTTCAACAGAGCTTTGATGTCATCGTTGAGCCTTGCTCCGCCTACAATCAGTTTTTTACATTGTTCTATTTGGGTAATGGAATGTTGAACCTGCAAAGGAACCATTGCTACAAAATCATAAACTTTATCGGTATTTTTCAGTGGTTCTTTACACGGGTTTACATAATCGAGCTTTAATCCTAAAACCACAGCCCGGACAAACATCATTTTTCCTGCAATATAGCGCGTAGGCAAACACAAAAGTGCCGAATCACCGGGGTTTAAACCAAAAAATTCACCTGTTGCCAATGCCGAATGAACCATCGCCTGTTTGGATAAACGAATGTTTTTGGGAACACCCGTGGTTCCGGAAGTAGTCAGTTCCACAAAGTCGTTTTTATTGAACCATTCCAGAATAAAATCGCCCAATTCTTTTTCATACGCTTCGCCGTCTTTGATCAAAGTAATGGCTAATTCGCTGAGACTTTCTTTGGTAAATTCATAACCATTAAGTCTGAAATAGGGATGTATGCACATTTTATCTTCCATAATTAAAGCGATTTAAATAATTTTTGTTTCCAATCTGCCCAACCGTATTGCTTTGAAAAAATCCACAACAAGATAGGAAAAATAACAAATACTTGTATCAATAATTCCCAAATAGTTGACTTACCGGTGTATAAAAAAACAGCATCTGTCTGAAAAACAGCAGCATCTGACGTTACAATCAAAGCTCCGATTAAATTATTGGCAGCGTGAAAACCTAATGCCAATTCCAAACCATCATCCATTAAAGTCATAATGCCGAGCAAAAAACCGCAACCTATGTAGTAAATCATAATGACGCCTCCCATATCGCCTACTTCAGGATTTCCCAAATGCATCAAACCAAAAATAACAGAAGATAAAACCAGAGCCATTCCCCTGTTTTTTGAAACAAATGCCAGAAATTGCAGAAAATATCCTCGGAAAAAATATTCTTCAAAACTGGTTTGTATCGGAATAAGGACAACTGCTATGAGTAGAAGTATTAAAAATGGCATCCAATTAAACTGTAGGGTAAAATCTTCCGGCCGCAACCAATTCATAACACCGATAGCCACCAGGCTGAAACCTGCCCACAACGAAAAAGAAAATAAAATACGGTTCCAATCTACTTTGGGACGCGCTGTGGTAAGTGTTTTTATGGAATAATTATGAATAAACCGCCACCATAAAAACAACAGAACAAGAAGCAAAGCAAAGGGTGACAATAACATGAAAAAAGTGATGTTTTTTCCAACCGTTGCAATAAGTCTGTCGATAAGTTCTTTGGAATCGCTTCCCATAAAAGCTGATGCCACAAGATTAAACGCCATATATCCCAAAAATCCGATAATATAGGGCAGGTATTTTAAAATGCCCGATGAATCTCTCTTGAATTGCTCTAAGTACATAAACGTTTTTTATTTCCAACGAAGTTAAGTAATTTTGAAAGGAATAAATAACAATAGAAATGATAAAAATATACCACAATCCCCGTTGCAGTAAATCCCGTGAAGGTTTGTGCCTTTTAAACGATCTGAATCAGGAAGCCGAAGTGATCAATTATATCGAAAATCCTTTGACTTTCGACGAATTGAAAAAACTCATTGCTTTATTAAACATTTCTCCCATCGAATTAGTTCGTACTAAAGAGACTATCTGGAAAGAACAGTTTAAAAATCAAAACCTTACAGATGAACAAATCATTCAGGCAATGGTGGATTTTCCCAAACTCATCGAACGTCCGATTGTGGTCAATGGCAACAAGGCAGTTATTGCCCGGCCCGCCGAAAAGATAAAAGACATAATTTAAATCCATTCTGTGTACCATTTAACTTTTAATTTAGAACATTTCCTTATTCTGGTATTATTTTTGCCAGGATAATTAAAACTAAATTAAAATATGAAAACAATAAATTATGTTTATTGTTCAGTATTTGTATTAGCTACTACTATAGGTTTTGCTCAGGAGCAAAATCAGGTATATCTAAAAGGTACAGTCGTAGAAGCTTCGACCAATGCTCCTTTGGAATATGCCAGTATCACGATAGAAAGTACTTCAAATCCTAACAATATAACCGGAGATATGACAGACGAATCGGGAACTTTCAACATTCCTGTTACTCCGGATACCTACCAGATCAGAATTGAATATCTGGGTTATAAAACCTTTGTAATTGATTCTAAAGAAATCATTGCCTCCACCAGTCTTGGTATCGTTAAAATTGAGGGTGACTCTGAAATTCTGGATGGTGTTGTCATTGAAGCACGTCGTGCTGCGGTGGAATTGAAGCTAGACAAACGGATCTATAACGTTGCCGATGACAATATCGCACGTGGCGGAACCGCCAGCGATGTTTTGGACAATATTCCTTCGGTAGAAGTGGATTCAGAAGGAAATGTAAGTTTAAGAGGTAACGAATCGGTACGGGTTTTGATCGACGGGAAACCTTCGGGAATGGCTTCTAATATTGCAGATGCTTTAAAAATGCTTTCTTCCGAGTCTATTGAACGTGTTGAAGTTATTACCAATCCGTCTGCCCGGTACGAAGCTGAAGGCGGGGCAGGAATCATCAATATTGTCTTGAAAAAAGGTTCCAACGATGGTGTCAACGGAAGCGTGGCATTAAATGTGGGCGATCCTTTGAGCTACGGAGCTGTTGCTACTTTAAATGTTCGGGATACCAACTATAATTTTTATACAAATTTAGGCTACAGCAAAAATAAGACCTTTGGAAATTCCTTAAACGAATCGGAGTATTTTGATGAAAACGGAAATACCTCGCAGTTTGTAAACGAATACTCAAAAAATACCAGAGAGCGTGAAGGGTTTAACGGAAACTTTGGCTTTGAATGGAACCTTACCGATAAATTAACCTGGAATCAGGGGTTTACCTACCGAAAAAGCAAAGGTGATAATCCGCGTACGCTGAATTACGACAATTACGATGCAAATAATAACTTATTGTATTCAAACGTTCGTCAGACCGAAGAGGATGACCTAAAAGAAACTGCGGAATACAGCACAGATTTTACTTATAAATTCAACGATAAAGGACACGAATTATTTGTGTCGGGAAGCGTTAATAAAGATATTGACATTGAAGATTCCAATATCTCTACTTTTGACAATAATAACATCATTCAGGCAAGCGATGTTACAAAGGCTACAGAAAACCAACTGCGGCACATTGCACGGGTAGATTATGTTTTGCCGTTGAATGAAAACAGTCAGTTTGAAGCGGGATATTTAGGGAATTTCAATGAATTAAATACCAAGTTCGACATCAGTTCGTTGGATGATACCGGCAACTATGTGCCGAATGATTTGTTCCGAAACGATTTGGAATACAAAGAACAGGTTCACGCACTATACACACAATATGGAAATAAAATAAACAAACTCAGCTATATGATGGGTTTGCGCTGGGAAGCTACGGAAATTGATGTCAACCAAATGACCACGATGGATTTTAACAATAAAAAGTACAACAACTTTTTTCCGAGTGCATTCCTGAATTATGAATTTTCGCCTACCGAAAATGTTTCGGCAAGTTACAGCCGCCGTGTGCGCAGACCGCGCGGACGTATGTTGAATCCGGTTTCCAATTATTCAAGTTCTATCAACTTTTTTATGGGAAATCCCGATTTAGATCCATCGTTTACCGATGCTTTTGATTTCGGATATATGAAACGCTGGAGCCAATTGACTTTTAACGCATCGGCATATTACAACAAAACAACCGATGCCGTGCAGTTTGTCAGAAGAATTGACGGAGTGAACGAAGAAGGCATTCCAATCAGCATCAGTGGACCGGTCAATTTAGCTACCGAATACCGCTATGGATTGGAATTAAACCTTAATTACGGACCCTTTCACTGGTGGCGTTTAAATGCCAATGCAAACTTGTTTCAGCAATCAACACGAGGCGATTACAGTTACACAGACTTTGACGGAAATCTGGTAACCCAAAACTTTGACAACGATACCTTTACCTGGATGGGACGTTTGAATTCCCGCATAACACTTCCAGGAAAAATAGACTGGCAAACCAACGTGATGTACCGCGGACCACAGACTACCGCTCAAGGGAAATCACTTGCAACCACTTCTGCAAATATGGCACTGAGCAAAGATTTTTTTAATGACAAAGCTACTTTGGCTGTGAATGTTCAGGATTTGTTTAATTCGAGAAAATGGATGCGGGAAACTGATTTGCTACAAGCGTTTACTTATTCTGAAATGCAGTGGAGAGAGCGTACCATCAACGTATCGTTTACCTACCGTTTCAACCAAACCAAAGCCGAACGTCAAAATGAACAACGCAGACAAGGCGCTCCATCAGAAGATATGGAAGAAATGATGTAACTTTTTAGTTCGTCAAAAATGATCAATCCAAATCCTGCAAAGACTCCGTTTCTTGCAGGATTTTTTTGATACCTTTGTCCGGATTAATATACTTTATATCTTGAATACTCTTTTAAAAGGAACCCTTTTTGTAGGTTTGGGTGCCAGCAGCTATGGAATGCTTGCTACGTTTGTAAAACTGGCTTATGAGCAGGATTTTACTACCGCTGAAGTCACTGTTTCACAATATGTTTTTGCACTCGTTTTTATGGTTGCGTTAAACTATCTCAACAAAAAAAGACAAACGCAAACCGCAACCAAACAAGATTTATGGCAATTGGTTATCAGCGGCACTTCGATGGGTTTCACCAGCGTGTTGTATTATCTCTCCGTTAAATACATCAACGCGAGTATTGCCGTAGTACTTCTGATGCAATCTGTATGGATCGGTGTATTGATTGAGATTCTTTTGAAGAAAGCAAAAGTTTCCGGGATTAAAATACTGGCAGTACTTTTAGTTTTGGCGGGAACGGCTTTGGCAACCAATATATTCAAAAGTGAACTCGTTTTTGACTTTAAGGGCTACTTGTTTGGTTTTTTGGCAGCTGTTTCATTTTCTGTGACATTATATAGTACCAATAGCGTTGCCCGGCATTTGCATCCCTACAAACGCAGTCTGTTTATGCTTTTTGGCGGAGCTGTCATTGTAGGAGTTTTTGCTTTATTCACACAAATTTTTCCTGCTTATTTTCAATGGGAAGTATTGCCCAAAGACTTTATTTCCAACAAACCATTTGACTTTTCCATTTTATATACCTGGGGGATTTTACTTTCGGTTTTTGGAACGATCCTTCCGCCGATCCTTTTAAATAAAGGATTTCCTTTGGTGGGTGTTGGCTTGGGAAGCATCGTTTCAGCAATAGAACTTCCCGTTTCGGTAACCTGTGCTTATATTGTACTGAACGAACAAGTGTTGTTTTCGCAATGGACAGGCATTTTGGTTATTTTGGGTGCTATTTTAATGATTAACTGGAATTTGATTAAGAAAAAGTAGTAATTAATTAGCTGTTAGCGATTAGCTTTTAGCAATCAGAAATTCGCACATTCGCACATTCGCACATTCGCTAATTTTCTCATTAGCTAATTATCTAATTTTTTTGTCACTTAAAATAAATTTTATTTATATTTGCATTAACAAAGTTAATAAACAGTTTAATTTTATTCAAAAATGAAAGCGAAATTACCCACCCAATGTCC
>DATGMY010000019.1:0-6887 GCA_035307005.1 Flavobacterium sp.
AAAAGATCTTAGTGGGAATATTAAATTAGATAAAAATGCATCACCGTATTCTAATTTACCTTTTAGTACATGGGTTACTTTAATTGTATATTTAGATTACAACAATAAAAAAGTCTATTTTGAAACGCCTTATTTTAACACCATAGCTGTTGCCGATTTTTTAAAAAACAGTACATCCTCCAATTTAATAGAAGATTTTAAACCAACAGTATTGGCTTTTCTGTTTGCATCACAAAACCAAACTACTACAGTTGATATGGTTAATAAGTACGATAACATAAAAATAACGGCGTTAAACGCCGTGCCGCCGTATGTATTAAATGCCGAGAATTTTTTAGCCCAAAAATTTAATTTATACCCCAACCCGGCAACAAACATTGTAAACATAACCAACAGCGAAAATATGGCTGTACAACAAGTTATAGTTTATGATGTTGCAGGCAAACAGTTAAGCACCCAAACGTTTAACAACGAAACCGAAATACAGCTAAACGTAGAAAACCTGGCAAGCGGTACGTATATGCTGCATATAAAAACCAATGAAGGTGTCGCAGTTAAAAAAGTGGTTAAGAAATAATTATAAAAACAGACAAACTCCGTCGGGGTTTACTATAAATAAGTAACAAGCAGCTCACTGCAATCAATTACAGCTGTTACCCTTCCTTTTATCTAAAAAAGATATGGGTTTTCTACTCAATGGATTTAAAATTATTGCCTGCAGGGTTTGCTCGTCTTCAAACTGAACATTGGGCGTTACTCTGAGTTTGGCACGAAAATAATCTTTTACCTGATTGAGAAACAATTCGCTCGTATCTGTCGAATATATCCGAATTAAAATCTCGTCTGTACCGATTTCATTGGTAGAGATTTCTATAAGATGCAGCAAAATTTCCTTAAAATAAGAAACAGCATCGTGCATCGCAGGCGGATAAAGCGTTGTTCCTTTATATTTTATCATCTGTTGTTTACGACCTTCCACGGGTCCCAAACGATAAGTTGTTCTGCCACAGGCACATATTTCTGTATGTTTTCGGAGCAGATCTCCTGTTTTAAAACGAATCAGCGGCACGCCTTCTACACCCAAAGTAGTAATGGTCAGTTCGCCTGGTTCGCCATCGGAAACGACTTTGTTTTCGTCGTCCAGCAACTCTGTAATGATCAATTCGGGATGATGATGCCCGCCCTGAAACTGATCGCATTCGGTAAAAGCTGCACTCATTTCAGTAGAAGCATAAGTAGAATATAATGCCACATTCCATTTTTCCTGAATACGTTGAGCCAAAATAGTAGGTTGCAAATCAGCAGTTCGTAAAGCTTCGCCAATACAAATCACTCCTTTTACACTGCTTTCGTTTATGTTGATATTGTTTTGTTCGGCATATTCAATAAGTTTCAACAAGAAAGACGGAACGGCAATAAGATATTTAGGTTGGTATTTAAAAATCGAATCCCATTGCAAAGGCGGCACTCCTGCTCCTACTCTGATTACCGTAGCTCCTAAAGACCGCAAACCTAAAAAATAAGCCAAGCCTGCCATAAACCTGCGATCCATCGTTGTCATTAATTGCACCACATCTCCTTTTTGAATCCCGGCACATTGAAAAGATATTTTTTCGTTGTATGCCAGACGATCCAAATCAGCATCGGTCAGACCAAACGAAACCGGGTCGCCCAAAGTACCGCTGGTCGTTGCAAAATCACGTATTTCGGTAACAGGTACACAGAAAAAATCTTCATTTTCCTGTTGTAGCTGTGTTTTGGTTACGACTTCCAATTTTTGCAGGTCTTCAATCGTACAAATTTCAGACACATGTATTCCCTGGCGGTCAAACCATTTTTTATAAAACGGTGCGTTTTCATAAACATAACGCAACTGTTTACGCAACAATTCTTCCTGAAAAATTTTAATTTCTTCCGGAGAACGATATGCTATTTCGGGAGTTTTTTGATTTTTTTCTGACATTTTTTAATCCATTTTTCAATAGCTGTTTTATCCTGAGCCGTGGTAATTTCTTTATTTAATGCGGTTTCAAAAAACGCGGAAGCTTCCTGATATTTTTGATTGGAAAAAGCAATTCTTCCTGCCCAGAAATACGCTTGCCAAAACCCGGGATTCAACGCTATGAGCCGATGAGCTTCAGACAAAGGTAAAGTTTCCTCTTCATTTATCTGCGTGATGATTTGATTTAACAATTGGCGGTATGCTGCAACATTTTTAAATTCTTTGGTATAAATAAAGGAATCTTCAGCAATAGTAACGTTTTCATCAACCTCCAAAACATTGTTTTCAAATACCTTATGCAAATCATACATTTCAAATGTCCCTAATTGATAAGGCGCATTGGAAACCCATATCCGCAGTGTTTCCGGATGAAAAATTACCCCGTGATGCGCCAACAGCTGATTGAGTGCCTTTTCATTGCCGTAGCCAATATTTTCATTATTCAGACCCGAAGTTTTCCGCAACATCTTTGCCAAGACAACTTCATCAACCTTTGAGTGTTCTTCCAAAAACTCATTGATGAGCTGATAACGGTATTCGGAATGAGATTCTAACTGATGTTTTCTATTTCGTCTGTCTTTTTGGAAAGTTTCACTCTGAAAATGATTGGTACAGATTAAAAAATCGCTTCCCGATTCATAAACATCCTGTTTTTTGGGCGATAATTCGATGACTACGGCTTTATTGTCCACAGCACTTCCTACTAAAAGAGCTTCAGAGACAAAGACTTCTTTGTCGAAAGCTATTTTTTGAGCCTCGGCTATATTGGAAGCGTATTGCAAAATTTCTTTCACAACCAATGAAACCGGTTGTTTGGCTTTTAACGGAATCGAAGATTTACCTGCATTGATGGTTACAGTCAATCCTTTTTCGTTCATTCCCGAAACCACTCCCAACATTCCGGGCCAGGTAACCGACACATAGTTGTATCCCTGATCAGGTTCAACAAACGCAATGATTTTATTTTCTGCAAACGCATCTGAAACATAGAAATCAAAATTGCGGGCAATCCACAAGCTTCCGTCAGACGAGAAGGAATTATGAACGGCTGCCGACGAACACCCAACGAGCATTAAATCCTGCATTGCGTGACCAATATCGTGCGCTCCGTGCAGCATCATTGCCCTCTGAAACGGCGTTGCGAGCGAATCAAAAACTCCGGAGCTGAAGCGGGACAATCCGTAAAGCTCTTTTTGGTATTCTTCAGAAATATGTTTGGTCATGTCCCGGTGGTACCATCGCAAAAACTTTAATAAAAGCTTTTGTTTTCTGGGTGTTCCCGTCATTGTCGCCACCTGATCAAAAAAAATATGTTCTTGCAAACGATAAAGTGAATCGGTCAGCTTGCCTGTTTTGTACCCAATTTCGTAGGGCGAACCCGACACTTTGAGCTGGTAATTTCCATAAGGACTTCGGGAAAACTGATCTTTTGGAGTCAACAAAACCGTTGATTCATTCCATATTTGAAACGATTCTTCTGCTTTTTCCATTTCCTGCAATCCTCTGCACGATACAAGGCTCAAAAGACAAAGAATCCAAAAGATTTGTTTATACATCGTTCTGTTTTTTACAAAGATACTATTTTGTGGTTTGTTTCTGAATGACACGTCTGTTTGAATAATTATATCAGGAAGAAAAAACGTTTATTTCACAAGTAAATCCCTTCAAATTAAAAGCCGTTTACTTATCTAACTATTCACAAAAATAACATCGGAAAATTAAAAATTATAGGTATTTTTGCCGAAAAATTAAGGTTATGGAAATCGACGTTCGAGAAATATTTACTGCCGGAATGATTCTCTTTGCTGTAATTGATATTTTGGGATCTATTCCTATTATTGTGGATTTGAGAGCCCGCGTTGGAAAAATCCAATCAGAAAAAGCATCCATTGTGGCAGCTTGTATTATGATCGCCTTTTTATTTGTAGGAGAACGTATCCTGAATCTGATTGGCATTGATGTCAATTCGTTTGCCGTAGCCGGTGCCTTTGTCTTGTTTTTTCTGGCATTGGAAATGATTTTAGGTATTCGGTTGTATCGGGATGAAGAACCTAAAACCGCTTCTATTGTACCGTTGGCGTTTCCATTGGTAGCGGGTCCCGGAGTAATGACGACTGTTTTGGCATTGCGCGCAGAATATCATACCATCAATATTTCCCTCGCCATTGTTTTAAATGTTATTGTTGTTTATGTTGTTTTGAAACTTTCCGGAACCATTGAACGTCTGATTGGCACAAACGGCTTAGGAGTGATACGAAAAGTTTTTGGTGTAGTGCTTTTAGCCATCGCTGTTAAATTATTTGCCACTAATGTTAAAGGTTTGTTTAACTAATTAAATAATTATTAATTTCGGTTTTTTACAAACAAAACAATAATAAATGAAATACGTTACCTATATAGTCATTGCGCTTGCTGTTGCTTTGATTGTATTAAATATTACAAAACTCGATTTTGACAACTTATTTCAAGGCGAAAGTGTAGTTGCATTGATTTGTATTGTTGCTATTTTGTGTGCGGTAATTTTATTGCTTATTTTCAATACGTCCAAAGCCATCGACAATAAAAACAAATAATTATGTTTGACTGCTTAATCATCGGCGGCGGTGTTTCAGGTGTTTCCTGTGCTTTGGTTTTAGGTTCAGCAAAAGAAAAACCTTTTGTAACAGACAAAAAAATCGGAATCATTGTTCATCAAAAAGGATCAATGCTTCAGGATGCGCTGTTTAACAATGCTTACGGAATAGCGCCAGGAACTTTAGGCAGCCAACTATTACACCAAACCTCTCAGGATTTACAAAATCTTTATCCACATATAGAGCAAATACCCAACGAAAAAGTACTTTCGGTTGTTACTCAAAATGATATTTTTCTGGTAACAACCACCCAAAATGTTTATGAAACAAAGATTGTTGTGATTGCAGCCAATTCCAGTAATCCCTTTACCATTGAAGGATGTTTACAACCTTACGTAATTCCTCACAAAAAATCACTTCCACAGAAAAACCGGCTTCAGTTAGCAAACAATGATCATCTGGTTTTTAAAAATGTATATGTTGCAGGAACATTAGCAGGACACCGAAGTCAATTGGCTATCGCTGCAGGAAGCGGTGCTGCCGTGGCAACCGACATCCTGACGCTGTGGAACAACGGCATCGAAACACACGCTCACGATAGTATCCGGAAAACTTAGGAATATCTGATTTTACTTCTCTTTCGAAATAAAATATATTTGCCTTAAAAGATACAGTCCTGTATTTTAATTTTTAACTATTATCTCCACAACCTGCTCAGGTGTTATGGTTCGCATCACGTCTTCATAACCCGGAACAATTTTGTTTCCGTAAACAGAAGTTGGCAAAAGAGGAAATCGCTGTAAATCGGGAATTAAGCTATTGCTCAATGGCTGATGAAACGGCACAAAACCCGCAAAAGGATGTGTATGTCCCCACAATGAAATCACTTTAACACCGTACATTGCCGCCAGATGTCCATTGCCCGAATCCATAGAAAGCATTACGTCTAAATGTTGTATCAACTGTAATTCTTCTTCAAAAGAAACCTTTCCCGCTACAACTGTTACATTGTCTAAATCTTGTTGCAGAGTATTTAATTTTTTAATTTCTTCCTCGCCACCGCCAAACAAAAAGATTTTTGTACCGGATTTTTGAGAAAGTTCTAAAATCACTTTTTGCATCAAGTCTAAAGGATATACTTTGGTTTGATATTGTGCAAACGGAGCAATACCGATCCATTTTTGATTGTTTTTTGCTCCGGTAATAGAGTGTATTTTTTCCGAAATGGGTTGCGTTGGTGGAAATTCCGGATTGGATAAATCAATCTGTAAGCCTAATTTTTGCAATGTATCAGCATGACGGTTTACCATGGGCTTTAATGGCTTTAGAACTTTATTTTTTGCTCTTGTCAATGCCTTTTTTTCAGCACGCCCCTTGTCGGTAAATGCTACTTTTGTTCCGGATAATTTAAAAAATGTTCGTAGGATCTTTGATCGTAAAACATTGTGAAAATCAGCAACGGCATCTGTTTTTAGTTTCTTTAAATCTTTAAACAAACGATAAATTCCCCCAAAACCTTTATGCCGTTTTTTAAGATCCACTCCAAAAAACGTTACCTGTTCTATATCTTTAAAAAACGGTTGAAAGAAAGGACGCGAAACTACCGTTACTTTTACAGTTGGATGTTGCTGTACCAATGCACGTATCACGGGAACTGTCATGGCTACATCGCCCATTGCCGACAATCGAATCACGAGTAAATGTTTCATCAGTCGGTCAGCATATTTAGAAAGTTCAACGAAATCTCCATAATAGGCTGGTATGCCGTGGAAAAAGCAATCAACGGAATAATGATAAATACGATTCCGATATAAAACCAAATTTTAGAGGTGTTGTGTTGCATCAGTCTGGCAAAGCTGTAAATAAGTAAATAATAAATACTCAAAACTCCCAGTGGCAGCAATAATAAACGGGCATAAGCATTGAAAAACTGCCATACAAAAACACCGATAATCAAAAGAAGTACCGTAAAAACAAGAACCTGGATTATTTTTAAAAGTTTGTTCATCATTAAAAAAGACTTTCTTTAAGGAAAGTCTTTCAAAAATACTATTTTTTATTTTGATACAACACAGGATTCAAATCATCATCGTTGTACATTTTCATTTGTTTATAAACTTTCATAAACTTATCGCCGTTCTCAATATCGGTAATCAACTGACTGATCGATGCAAACATATCTTGTTTTTGTTCTAACAAAACATCTAATTTTGCCTGACATTTTGCTCTGTGTTCCTCAGAAGCCGTTTCACGGGTCGCTTCTTCGTTCATGTGGTAAATCTTCAGTGCCAGAATCGACAAGCGGTCAATAG
>DATGMY010000020.1:0-18396 GCA_035307005.1 Flavobacterium sp.
CTGGGGACCTCCGGGAACAGGAAAAACTACTTTGGCAGAAATTATTGCCAATGAAAGCGAACGCCCTTTTTATGCGTTGAGTGCCATTAATGCCGGCGTGAAAGATGTTCGTGAAGTCATAGAAAAAGCCAAAGGAAGCGGCGGTTTATTTACCGCTCGTAATCCTATTTTATTTATTGATGAAATTCACCGGTTCAGCAAATCGCAACAAGATTCCCTTTTGGCTGCGGTAGAAAAAGGTTGGGTCACGTTGATTGGTGCCACCACAGAAAACCCCAGTTTTGAAGTGATTCCCGCATTGCTTTCGCGCTGCCAGGTTTATACATTAAACGCTTTTTCCAAAGAAGATCTGAAAGCTTTGTTGAACCGTGCATTACAAGTCGATGAATATCTTAAATCAAAAACAATTGTTATAAAAGAAAACGAAGCTTTGTTTCGGGCTTCAGGCGGCGACGGACGAAAATTACTCAATACCTTTGAACTGATTATTAATTCCGTTGGTGGAGATGAAATTGAAATCACGAATGAAAAAGTAATGCAAATTGTTCAGAAAAATACGGTATTGTACGACAAAACGGGCGAACAGCATTACGATATTATTTCAGCTTTCATAAAATCAATCCGTGGAAGCGATCCCAATGGAGCTGTTTATTGGTTGGCCCGAATGATCGAAGGCGGAGAAGATTTGAAATTTATTGCCCGGCGATTGGTTATTTCCGCATCGGAAGATATTGGTCTGGCAAATCCCACGGCAATCATTATGGCAAATAATATTTTTCAGGCGGTTTCGGTCATTGGTTATCCGGAAAGCAGAATACTGTTGAGTCAATGCGCAATTTATCTGGCGACTTCACCCAAAAGTAATGCCAGTTATATGGCAATTGGCAAGGCACAACAAGCTGTGAAACAAACCGGCGATTTATCTGTTCCGATTCATTTGCGCAATGCACCTACCAAACTGATGAAAGAACTGGGTTATGGCGAAGACTACAAATACAGCCACGATTTTCCCGGGAATTTTGTATATCAGGAATTTTTACCCGACGATTTGGTTAATACCGCATTTTACGAACCGGGAGAAAATGCCCGTGAAAAGCAAACCAAAGATTTCTTACGCCAACGATGGCAAGGAAAGTATGATTATTAGTTTAGCTACCTTAAAGTTTGCTTTGTCAAACCAAGCCCTGTCAAAACACCTTCTTTTATTTGAAATCCATTCTGAACGGCTTCTTTCTTCTGTATAGCTGACGTAAGCTTTTGTATTCATTTTTAATATTTTAGAAAATTAAATAATTATATGAAGTTACGAATTTACACAAAGGAATGAAAATGAAACTTGTCTGAAATTAAAACCGTCATTATATGTATTTTTGCAGAAAATTACCATCACACCAACTCTTCATAAACCCGTTTCATTCCATTGGTAGCGGTATCTGGAATAACCGTGATGTCTTTATTGAAATAATGTGTATCGGCGGGGTTTTGATCGATATAATAAATCTTTTCGGCTTTATCAGCATAATCAATTAATCCGGCTGCGGGATATACCTGCAGCGATGTTCCGATGATCAGCAAAATATCCGCCTGCACTACTTTTGTTATGGCACGTTCCATTTCGGGAACGGCTTCTCCAAACCAGACGATATGCGGACGAAGCTGGTGCCCTTCTTTATTTTTGGTATTTAGAAACAAATCATCTTTCCAGGGATAAACCAACAAAGGATTTTCTGTACTACGGATCTTAAATAATTCTCCGTGCAGATGAATGACCTCGGAACTTCCGGCTCGTTCGTGCAAATCATCGACGTTTTGAGTAATAACCGTCACTTTATAAAACTGCTCCAGATCTACCAAAAGTTGATGCGCTGCGTTGGGCATTACCTCGTGTAATTGTCTTCGTCTCTGATTATAAAAATCCAGCACCAAAGAAGGATTTTTCAAAAAACCGTCATAGCTTGCCACTTCCATCACATCGTGACCTTCCCATAATCCATCGGCATCTCTGAAGGTTTTGATCCCGCTTTCGGCACTGATGCCGGCTCCCGATAGTACAACTAAATTTTTCATTATATCTAAGTGTTTTTAAAGATACCTGTTCCATATATGCAACTTTCGATGGAACAATTTTAATTTGGAATAGTATCTTTGTAGCGAATTTAATAAAAACCTATGGAAAAAGAGGCTTTATATAAAGACAAAGATTATCTGACTTACCTTGAAGAATTTATCACACAAAACCGAAAATCGCGATTTGAAGAGGTATTGAAAAACCGAACCAATCATTTCTGTATTGCCATAGAAGATGTTTATCAATTACATAATACAAGTGCTGTAATGCGTAGTTGTGAAGTGTTTGGCATCCAGAACCTGCACGTCATTGAGAAACGTTTTGGTAAACATATTGACAAAGAGATTGCTATGGGAGCCGAAAAATGGGTGGACATTCATCGCTATCACGATCATCAAGCTTGTATAACCGGTTTAAAAGCCAAAGGCTATCAAATTGTAGCAACCACTCCGCATATCGACGCTCATTATTTAGAAGATTTTGACATAGAAAAACCTTCCGCCTTGTTTTTTGGTACAGAAAAAGACGGTTTGTCAGAAGAAGTGATGAAACAAGCCGATACTTTTCTCAAAATACCAATGGTGGGTTTTACGGAAAGTCTTAATATTTCTGTTTCGGCGGCGATTATTATCCAAAACCTGACCAACAGACTGAGGAGGTCTTCTCTGAACTGGAAACTAAATGATGAAGAGTTACTTGCAAAAAAAATTGACTGGACACGCAAATCAATAAAGGATATTGAATTTATAACGGAACAATTTCTGTTAAAGCGATGAGCCAAATGTGTTTTCTTGATTTCAGAGCAGCTATAAACCAATTGATTTTGAGAGACTTGATTAAAAATAAATGAGCTTGCCGAAGCAAGCTCACTTATTAACCAAAAAAACACTTATGAAAAACTCTATTACTTTATTATGCTGCTTTATAGCGTGCAGTGAATGAGTTGAGTCAAATGTACGTATTTTTTTTATTCCTGCAAATTTTTTGTAAAAAAAATTAGTTTAATCTTTTTAGAGTAAAAATATCCCATGATTATGAAAAAAAAGGTTTAAAAACAGCCGAAGCAACTTTAAACTTTAATTTCTAATATTCTTTTGTAATAACCGAAAAAGCTATCTCAATTCTGCACCTACTTCTTTTTGTAATTGCGCTTGAATTTTCGACATAATCTTCTCGATCTGAGTATCGGTCAGGGTTTTTTCTTTGTCCTGTAATTTCATACTAATCGCATAAGACTTGGTACCTTCCGGCAATTTATTACCTTGATAAACATCGAAAAGAGAAACATCTAAAATCAGATTTTTATCTACCAGCTTTACGGTTTTGTAAATATCAGCAAACGATACATCGTTTTTAACCAATAAAGCCAAATCACGTTTTACCGCCGGATTTTTTGGAATCTCAACAAATTTTATTTTAGCAGAAACCACGTTCAAAATCGCACTCCAATTAAAATCAGCAAAAAACACTTCTTGTTTTATGTCAAAATGTTTTAAGATTGATTTTCGAACCGTACCGAAAGTGACTATTTTCCTGTCTCCTAAAAAATAAGTAATTCCTTCAGCAAACAAATCACTTTCCGTTGGTTGTGTATTTAATTTTTTGATTCCCAAACGTTCAAATATCGAATCAATGTAGCCTTTGAATAAAAAGAAATCAACAGATTTGGATTCAATATTCCAGTTTGCAGAAGTGGCATTTCCCGTAGCAAATAAAGCCAAATGCTTGTGTTCTTCAAAATCTGAAAATACTTTTTCATAACTCTTTCCGAATTCAAAAAACTTTAAATCGGTATTTTTTCTGTTGATGTTGTACGAAAGTGACTCCAGTCCGCCAAATAACAAGGTCTGACGCATCACAGACAAATCAAAACTCAACGGGTTTACAATCTGCACCTGATGATTTTTATTAAAATCTTCGGAGAGTTCTGCATACTGAGGCGTTGTCAGAGAGTTTGCCATAATTTCATAAAACCCCTGACTTACCAACTGATCCGCTACAATATTTTGCACTTTGTGATCTTCGGTTTTAGAGCTGTTGGAAACTGTGGCATTGATTTTTGAACCGGTTTTGATGTTGTTAAAACCATAAACACGCAACACTTCTTCAATCACATCAATTTCTCTTTGTACATCCACACGATAAGGAGGAATAGACAAACCTAACCCTTTATCAGTAATGTTTGTCACTTTCATATCCAAAGTCACCAAAATCTTTTTAATAACTTCATTGGAAATTTCTTCCCCTAAAACCTTATAAACATTATTATAATTCAGGAAAACGGAAGATTCTTCCATTTTTCTGTGGTAAACATCTGTAATATCCGAAGTGATTTCTCCGCCGGCGATTTCCGTGATTAATATTGCAGCGTGTTTTAATGCATAACTTGTAATATTAGGGTCGATGCCGCGTTCAAAACGAAACGATGCATCCGTTGATATTCCATGTCTTTTGGCTGTTTTCCGGATCGTTACCGGATCAAAGTATGCACTTTCCAAAAAGATAGCCGTCGTATTTTCAGTCACACCGGAATGTTGACCACCCAATACTCCTGCCAAACATAGCGGCTGATGTTCGTCGCAAATCAAAAGATCCTCTTTATGCAAGGTTCTTTCAATGCCGTCAAGGGTTACAAACTTAGTTCCGGCAGGTAAATTCTTTACAAAAATTTTATTGCCTTTGATTCTCGATGCATCAAAAGCGTGCAGAGGTTGTCCCAATTCGTGCAAAACATAATTGGTACAATCCACAATATTGTTTTTTGGTGTGATTCCAATTGCTTTTAATTTGTTTTGCAACCAAGCCGGTGAAGGTTTTACTTCAATACCCGAAATAGTTACGCCACAATAGCGAGGTGTTTGTTTACTGTCTTCAACAACAATATCATATTTAAGTGTACGCTTTTCTACTTTAAATTTACTGACACTTGGAGTAATAAGTTCGGAATAATAATTTTCCAAATAGTTTTGAATCAGACCGGCTCTTAAATCACGTGCCACACCCCAATGACTCATAGCATCAGCCCGATTGGGCGTTAAACCGATTTCAAAAACGGTGTCGGTATATATCTCAAAAACTTCAGATACGGGTGTTCCTGCTTCCCATTTTTCGTCTAATACCATAATTCCGTCGTGGCTTTCTCCTATGCCCAGTTCATCTTCGGCACAGATCATTCCAAAACTTTCTTCTCCGCGAATTTTTCCTTTTTTAATCACAAATTCGCTTCCTTCTTTATCATACAAAACGGTTCCGATGGTTGCAACCGGTACTTTTTGACCTGCCGCTACATTAGGTGCACCACATACAATCTGCACAGGAGCTTCCCCATTTCCTAAATCTACTTTCGTGATTTGAAGCTTGTCGGCATTGGGATGTGGTTCACAAGACTGTACATAACCAACAACAACACCTTTCAAACCTCCTTTTAAACTTTCAAAAGCGTTGATTCCCTCAACTTCTAAACCTAAATCCGTTAAAATTTGAGCTGTTTCTTCAGGAGTAGTGTCTAACTTGATAAATTGTTTTAACCAGTTATATGATATTTGCATGGACTTTGATTTTTAGAAGCACAAATATACGTATTGCGATACGTTTGATAAAATTATTTGATTTTTAATTTTTAGGATAAAAATTTCTGCCTTATTTCCGGTGAAGGTAACGGACATTCGTCTTTCTTTCCAAACCATTTGTAACGGTTTTTAGCAAAACTGCGATACATCACATCCCGTATTTTTTTAGGAAATATTCTTCCGATTTGCAACAACGGATAAATACCACCCAACTGTTTTGATATGTTTAAAACAGCATCACTTTCAGTATAATACGCAAATCCGGGACGATAAAGCACAATGGAATCTGTTGTCTTTGTGATACCAAGGTATTGCAGGATTTCCTGACCAAACGGAGATTGCAGCGATGCAAAAACAAAAATATTCTTGGCATCTGCTTTTATGATCTTCTGAACGGTTTGGTCGCAAAAATTACAAACTCCGTCAAAAAGTATCAACTGTTTATTGGCAGGTATTTTATCGGCACTATTCATTTATATCTTTTGATTTTGTCTTTTTAAATTGATTTTCTGCGTTGACTAGTTCATTCCTCTCTCTTTCAATCTCTTAAATTTAAACAGCAACAAACACGCATAAAAATAATACTACAAAGATACACAATTATCAACCAAGAACGGATCAGCCTAATAGAGAATGTAACCAATAAAAAAGCGGACAAAGTGCCCGCTTAAATTATCTCAATAAATTGAATTTACTAAAATTAGCCCGGTTGCTGCGTTTTATTAATAATATCAATAACCTCAGATCTTTTTTTATTGATTCGGGTTTCAATTCGATTCAATAACTCATGTTCCTTTCCACTTTCAAAGTTTAAATCGGCGTCCGTCAATTGTGAAAATTTTTCTTTTAACTTTTTTGACGATTCATCCCAATTCGTAATTTTGAATCCTTCACTCTTTTGATCTTTGTTCATAATAAAAATATTATACATAACTTAATTGTTATATCATCAAACTTACAACTAAATCAATGCAAGCATCACAACATTGAGTTAAATTACTGAAATTCTTTTATTTAATTAAAAATCATTTAAACACTTTTTTAAACTAAAACTTAAAAATCACTTTAAATCCTGTTCTCCCTAATCTATGAAGAAAAACGATTTTCAAATCTTTAAATGATTAAATTTTTCTATTTGTTTGAAGAAAGATTAACTTTGCAATGTTAAAATACACACCTTATGTATAAATCGATTATTCGTCCCGTTTTTTTTAAATTCGATCCGGAGAAAGTACATCATTTTACCTTTTCGATGATTAAAATGATGCAGGCAATTCCCGGTGCAAAAGCAATCATAAAATCTGTTTATCAGGTAAATGATCAACGTTTGGAACGGGAGGTTTTTGGACTAAAATTTAAAAATCCCGTAGGATTGGCTGCCGGTTTAGACAAAGATGCTAAGATTTATAACGAATTAGACGCTTTTGGTTTCGGGTTTATCGAAATTGGAACCATAACACCTAAACCACAGGACGGTAATCCTAAAAAACGTTTATTCCGTTTAAAAGAAGATTCGGGAATCATCAACCGAATGGGATTTAACAATGGCGGAATTGAACTTGCTGTGGAACGTTTGAAGAAAAACAAAGGTGTTTTAATTGGCGGAAACATTGGGAAAAACAAAATAACGCCCAACGAAGAAGCAGTCAATGATTATATTTTGTGTTTTGATGCTTTGTACGATTACGTAGATTATTTTGTCGTAAATGTAAGCTCGCCCAACACGCCCAATTTGCGTGCTTTGCAAGACAAAGAACCACTGACACAATTGTTATCTACTTTGCAGTCTAAAAATCTTCAAAAACCTAAAGCAAAACCGATTTTATTAAAAATTGCTCCCGATTTAACCGATGAACAATTATTAGACATTATCGATATTGTGAATGATACCAGAATTGCAGGAGTCATCGCAACCAATACGACCATTTCACGTGAAGGTTTACTATCTGAAAATCAAAAAGAAACCGGAGGGCTCTCGGGAAAACCATTAACAAAACGTTCTACCGAAGTGATTCGTTTTCTTGCAGAAAAAAGCAACAAATCATTCCCTATTATCGGTGTAGGTGGTATCCATTCGGCAAAAGATGCTTTGGATAAATTGGATGCAGGTGCTGATTTGATTCAGATTTATACCGGATTTATTTATGAAGGTCCTGCGTTGATTAAAGAAATCAATCAGGCGATTTTGCAGCGTGGTTAATGACTTTTGAAACCCTTATATCTTTTTTCTTTGCAAGTCTGGCACTTACCATAGCCCCGGGACCGGATGTTATGTATGTACTTTCCACAAGCATTGCCAAAGGAAAACAATATGGAATTGCAGCCGCAACAGGTCTGAGCAGCGGGCTTCTTTTTCATACTACATTGTTGGCATTTGGAATTTCGGCCATCATCATAAAAAGTCCGGCGCTTTTTAAAGGAATCAAAATTTTTGGTGCTTTGTACCTGCTTTGGCTGGCTTATAACGTGTACCGGTCTGATGCCGCTTTTAAATTAACATCAAACAAACCTCAGGTTAATCAACCCTGGAAAAATATTTTTCATGGTTTGATGATGAACATACTGAACCCGAAAGTAATGTTGTTTTTTCTTGCATTGTTTCCTACGTTTATTCACAGCAACGCTGGAAACGTAAAAATACAGGTCTATACCTTAGGTTTTATTTCTTTTATTCAAGCATTTACAGTCTTCTGTCTGTATGCAATTTTAGCCTCATCGCTGACAAAGTTTTTTCGCGAAAACAACACTTTCAATTTAATTTTGAAATGGCTGCAAATTATGGTATTTGTTTCTTTAGCAGTTTTTATGTTATTATAAATTTTTTAGAATAAAAACAGATTTATTTTCTTACATATATTTAAAATAAGAAAACATTAGGGTTAATTTAGATATAGACCCAAGTCTTTCATCATTAAATTCAGTTATAAATTGTGTTGTTTATGCTAAAAATTCAGCTTTTTTACCACACTTATTTAATGGTGTCATAAATTTTTATAAATTTATCTTAAAAAAATTACACTTAGATGTAGTTTTAAAATTATGAAAACAATAAATATTATAGGGTCTGGCAATGTGGCGTATCATTTAATGGAGAATATCGATACTTTGCCGGATTTCAGATTACAACAGGTAGCAGTGCGATCCAAAGAAAAGGTATTGGATTTAGTTTCCGAAGATTTAATCGTTACGGATATAAAAAATTTAAACCCTGCCGATCTCACTATTATCGCTGTTACAGACGATGCAATCAAGCTTGTTTCTGATGAGATTCCTTACCAAAATCATTTGGTAGTTCATACTTCGGGAACAACTTCGATGCAAATATTAAACGATAAAAACCGTAAAGGTGTTTTTTATCCGCTGCAAACTTTTTCAAAAAGCCGGCCTGTTGATTTTAAAAACATTCCGCTGTGTCTGGAAACAGAACAGGAAAATGATCTGAAATATTTGAAAGTTCTGGCACAGCAAATGTCTGGTAAGGTTTATGAAATATCGTCAGAACAACGAAAAAGCTTGCACGTTTCGGCAGTTTTTGTAAGCAATTTTGTGAATCACATGTATGCCATCGGAGATAAGATTTGTGAAGAAAACAATATTCCGTTTGAAATATTACATCCGCTGATTCAGGAAACAGCCGTCAAAATCACATCGCTTTCTCCTGAAGAAGCACAAACCGGACCGGCGGTAAGGCACGATGAGAAAACCATAACAGCGCATCAGAATTTTTTAACAAACGAAACATTTAAAAACATTTACAAATTAATTACCGAATCTATTCAAAATGTCTAAAAGCTATAAAGAATACCTGAACGAAATCAACACTTTTATATTTGATGTTGACGGCGTTTTAACTGACGGAACCATTCACGTGACACAAGACGGTGAATTATTGAGAACAATGAATATAAGAGATGGCTATGCAATGAAAGCTGCTATTGACAAAGGTTATAATATATGTGTGATTTCGGGTGGTTCTAATGAAGGAGTAAGAACCCGCCTTAGAAATTTGGGCGTTTTTGATATTCATCTGGGTGTGTCTGACAAAGTAGCCATTTACGAAGAATACCTACATGTAAACAACATCAAACCAAACCAGGTTTTGTATATGGGCGATGATTTGCCAGATTACTGGGTGATGCAAAAAGTAGGATTGCCTGCTTGTCCACAAGATGCAGCTCCGGAAATTAAAAAATTAAGTAAATATGTTTCACACGTTGGTGGTGGCAGAGGTGCCGTACGCGATGTGATCGAGCAAGTAATGAAAGTTCAGGACAAGTGGCTTGAACATTTCGAAGCAAAATTTGATTAATAATTAAATTCGATAAGTTATGAAAGTTCTAAAAAAAGATCAGGCACAAATAATCTTGCAGATTATTATTTCGGTTTTGTTATTCCGTTTTGTATTGTTTGAAAATACCATACAAGATTTAGGTCTTTCACAGCTTTATTATTTTTTATTTTTGATAGCAATCGGGGTTATTATGTATGGCGGCATTTTGCTTTACAGAGTCGTATTACAAGAAGAATTTCCTACTAAAAACATTGAAAAAGATACCGAAAAAGCTTATTACAAATATTTGGCTGTAAACGTTGTCGGTATTGGTATCAGCTTTTTTGTGGCTAATTCTGTGGATAAAACCTATTATTTTGGTTTTTTCCTTGCATTGGCAGCAATTATTTATTTGTACGTAACCCAATGGCGAAAGATTTTACTTTTTGACAATATTGTTTATTCATTCATTCTTTCTTTTCCGTTCTTTACATTAGTATTGGCTGATTTAATGCCTTCATTACAAGTGTTTCAAAGCGAAGTTGACCTTGAAAAACAACAATTGCTCAACATTTCTTTACAAATTTGTACCTTATTGTTTTTTCTCTATTTCATTAAAACCATTCTACTCGATTTAAAATTTATGGAATTGGACATCAAACATAAACGCAAATCACTGGCTACCCTACACGGACGCTTGAAAGGTACTGAGCGCACAACCTATTTATCATTGCTCCCTTTGGTTTTGATTGTTGTATTTTGTCTGGCACATTCTAACCTTACCTATTTAGTGGGATATATTGCTGCCGGAGTCATTCTCCCCTACCTTTTTTATATGCTGAAATTATGGAACGCAAAAACCACAAAAGATTTTAACTATGTAAACAATATTTTAAACGTAATCATTTGGTTAACTATTTTTTCTATAGTAGTTTTATTTTTTAATTTAAAATAAAATGACTCTGAAAGAGAAACTGCGTTCCTATAACATTATTTTGGCTTCCGGTTCGCCGCGAAGAAAACAGTTTTTAACCGACTTAGGCTTGGATTTTACAGTCCACCCTGCCAATATCAACGAAACATTTCCTGTAGAATTACAAGGAAAAGATATTGCATTATACCTTGCCAAGCAAAAGGCAAATGTCTTTAACAACTTAAAAGAAAACGACTTAATTATTACCTGCGATACAGTGGTGTGGCTGGAAAACACGTCTTTGGAAAAGCCTTTCAACGAAAAAGAAGCTACAGAAATGTTGCGAAAACTATCCGGAAAAACACATCAGGTAATAAGTGCTGTTTGTATAAGAAGTGTTGCAAAACAAGAACTTTTTTACGATATTACCGAAGTTACTTTTAATAATTTATCCGAACAAGATATTCACTATTACATTACAAATTTTAAACCTTTTGACAAAGCCGGTGCTTATGGAATCCAGGAATGGATTGGTTTGATAGGTATCGAAAAAATAAACGGTTCCTATACCAATGTGGTGGGAATACCTATGGAAAAATTATACAAACAATTAAATCTATTTTAAGAAATGTTCGAAAGTTTTCATTTGTCTGATTATTATGGGAGGATCATTGGCACCATTATTTTAATTATCATATTGTATGTCATTCGTTTTGGAATGAGTAAAATTATTTTAAAATTTTCTGCTTATTCTGAAAAAGCCGAAAACAGAAGCAAGCTCATCATCAAATATATAAACTCTACACTGTCGATCTTGTTCTTAATATTTCTGATTATTTTATGGGGAGTCGATACAAAAAGTCTGTTTGGTTTTATGGGAGCTGCAGTCACTTTTATTGGTGTAGCACTTTTTGCTCAATGGTCTGTTTTGAGTAATTTTACCGCAGGTATGATTATGTTTTTTGCTTTTCCGTACAACATAGGCGATCGGATCAAAATTCACGATAAAGATTTTCCAATAGAAGCTAAAATAGACGACATCAAAGCTTTTCATACCATTTTAATCACAGACGAAGGCGAACGGATTTCATATCCGAACAACCTTTTTTTACAAAAATCGGTAGTGATTTTGTAATTTATGAAGAAATTAGAAAGTTTAAAATTTATAAAGTTGCGACGGCTAAAAGCTGATTGCTGAAAACTTTGAAAAATTATTTACAATAATGAAATCCAATTTTTTATATATTTTCTGTATTGCTTTTTTGCAGATGAGCTTTGCTCAAAAGCCGCAGACCCCTACTCCATCCGAAATTTATTTCAAAATGGAACAACTCAATGTTTTGGCGAGTGCGTTGTACATTGCGGCGCATCCAGATGATGAAAACACACGACTGATTACTTATTTAACGCATCACGACAAAGCACACACCAATTATTTATCGTTAACGCGCGGAAATGGCGGACAAAATTTAATCAGTAATGAATTGGGTACGGATCTCGGAGTTATCAGAACCAATGAACTTTGGAATGCCCGAAAAATTGACGGCGGACATCAGTTTTTTTCTACGGCAGATGATTTTGGCTTTTCAAAACATCCAAAAGAAGCTTTTGAAAAATGGGACAAAGAGTTGCTTTTGCAGCAAATAGTGTATTTGATTCGCAAAGAACAACCCGATGTAATTATCAATCGTTTTGACCACCGAACCGAGGGCAACACGCACGGGCATCACACAGCATCTGCACAGCTTTCTAAGGAGGCTTTTGCTTTAGCACAAGACACTTCTTACAAAATTCCGTCAGACGAAAAGCTAAATATATGGAAACCCAAACGCTTGTTTTTCAACGTCTCATGGTTTTTCTTTGGAAACAGAAAAGCATTTGACAAAGCGGACAAATCAAAATATATTCCGCTGAATATCGGTATCTTTTATAATCAATTGGGGGAAAACAATCAGGAAATTGCATCGTTGAGCAGAAGTCAGCATCAGTCGCAGGGATTTGGCGATTTGTCTTCTCGTGGCGATGAAATTGACTATGTAGAATTGGTTGACGGCGAACCTTTAAAATCGGATAATTTGTTTGAAGGAATTGATACGAGTTGGAATCGGATTGAAGGCGGAAAAAACATTCAGCGATTGGTTACGCAATTAATCAACGAATATGATTTTAAAAATCCGTCAAAATCCATTGATTTATTGACCACCATTTACACTGAAATTGATAAATTGCCCGAAAGCATCTGGAAAATCCGCAAACAAAACGAAGTAAAAGAACTGATTAAAGATTGTGCAGGCTTATTTTTGGATTTAACCACCAATCAACCTTACAGTTTTCCTGATGCAACAATTCCTGTAAAAGTTGAAGTTGCTAATCGTTCTAATCAAAATATTGTTATAAAAGACGTAATGTTAAACAATAATAAAACATTGTTAAACAAAACATTAGAAAGTAAGGAGGTTTTTTATGATTATTTTGACACGCAATTCTCAAGTAGAAATTTAACCAGTTTTAAATTTATCAATACGTTTGATGATTTTAAAACACAATTTCATCAAGACAACAAAAATGAAATAGGTTTGGAAATCAATGGTGTTTATTTAAAATATCCTTTGCAAATTCAATACCGATATAAAGATGTTGTGAAAGGAGAAATTTACAAGCCTTTTCACATTGTTCCAGCGGTATCTGTTCAGTTTAAACAACCGGTTTATATTTCAAATACCAATGGTCAAAAAGCAACTGTAGTTGTAAGTAATTACGCAAACGAACCCATAAATGGAAAATTGACCATTAGCAAATTTGTTGAAGGTTGGGAAAACACAAGAGTTCCATATGCAGAAACGCCCTTTTCTTTAAAGGAAAATGAGAGAAACAAAGAAATAGAATTACCACAATTATTGCGAACTGAAAACCAATATTCCGTTGGCTATAAACAAGACATTTATTCTCGTAATTCTTATATTGGAGAAATTAAATGGATTGATTACGAACACATTCCATTGAATTATTATATAAAACCTTCAACAACAAAAGTAGTCTCATTTGATAAAGATGTTTTAAAGAAATCGAAAATAGGTTATATAATGGGAGCGGGAGATGAGATTCCGCAAGTATTAGAAAATGTGGGTTATCAGGTTGATTTAATTGATTTAAAAACTATTAAAAAAGAAGATTTATCACAATATGAAACCATTGTTGTCGGTATTCGTGCGTTTAATACCGAAGACGAACTGGCTGTTAAAAACCAATGGCTGTTTGATTATGCAAAAAGTGGTGGAACGGTTGTTGTTCAATATCAGACCAATATCAATCTAAAAACAGAAAACATCGCTCCATTTGATCTAAAAATTGGAAAAACAAGAGTGACAGATGAAAACGCACCGGTTCAATTCCTCTTTCCTAATGAAAAAGTATTGAATTATCCGTTTAAAATTACGCAGAGAAATTTTAAAAATTGGGTACAGGAACAAGGATTGTATTATGCCGACAGCTATTCAAATGATTTTACACCTGTTTTCAGTTCACACGACCCGAACGAAAAATCAATAAAAGGTGGATTGATTATTGCTTCGTACGGAAAAGGTTATTACATTTATACCGGATTGAGTTTCTTCAGACAATTACCTGCTGGAAACACTGGAGCTTTAGAGCTTTTCATTAATTTAATTGAATTAAAAAATGATGAATGATTTTAAATACATAAAATGGCGTAAAAGTTACACGTTGGTGCTTTTAGTCAACTTATTTTACCTGATTCTTTTTTATTTTTTAATGCAGTTTTTCGCTTGATATGGAACTATTAGACTGGATTATCCTTCTTGGAACGCTTTTATTTATCGTACTTTACGGTACTTATAAAACCAGAGGAAGTAAAAATATTGAAGAATATATTCTGGCAAATAAATCAACCAACTGGTTCACAGTCGGCTTGTCGGTTATGGCAACACAAGCAAGTGCCATTACTTTTTTATCAACCCCAGGTCAAGCATACCACGACGGGATGGGGTTTGTACAGTTTTATTTCGGTTTACCCTTGGCAATGGTGGTTATTTGTATGGTTTTTATTCCTGTTTTTCATCGACTTAAAGTTTATACTGCTTATGAATTTCTGGAGCAACGTTTTGATTTAAAAACACGCACCTTAGCATCGGTTATCTTCCTCATTCAGAGAAGTATCGGAACGGGAATTACGATTTATGCTCCTGCAATCATCCTTTCATCCATTTTGAACTGGGAGTTGACTTATATCATTGTAGCTATTGGAATTGTAATTATTTTCTACACCTATTTTGGAGGTACCAAAGCTTTGAATATCACACAGAAACAACAAGCTTTTGTGATTATGGCAGGAATGTTTTTAACCTTTTTTATCATTTTATTCCGCTTGCCACAGGAAGTAAATTTAGTAAATGTTTTTGACGTCGCAAAGATTGAAGGAAAACTGGATTTACTCAACTTTTCTACAAACCTTAACGAACGCTATACTGTCTGGAGTGGACTCACGGCCGGTTTCTTTTTGATGTTGGCGTATTTCGGTACCGACCAATCACAAGTAGGTAGATATTTATCTGGAAAAAGTATCAAAGAAACACAAATGGGATTATTGATGAATGGCGCATTGAAAGTTCCGATGCAATTTTTCATCTTGTTAGTTGGTGTGATGGTATTTATATTTTTTCATTTTTATCAAGCTCCTTTACACTTCAATCCGGTAAATACCGAAAAAGTTCATAATTCGGCATATTACGAAGAATACAGAGATTTAGAATTAGAATTAGAAAACCTGCTGAACGAAAAAAAGGAAGTAACACAGATTTATGCTGGACAGTTAAATCAGGGATATGACAATGACCTTTTGGAAGAGAAATTGGTTTCATTAAATGAGTTTGAGAATGAATTACGTCAAGATGCCAAAACCATCATTGCAAAAGTGGATCCAAAAGCGGAACTCAACGACAAAGACTATGTATTTATTTACTTCATTTTAAATCATTTACCCCACGGAATTATTGGCTTTTTACTGGCGGTTATTTTCTCGGCAGCTATGTCTTCGTCCGCTTCCGGTTTATACGCTGTGGCATCAAGTTCGGCAATAGACCTGTACAAAACATACAATCCCAATCGTTCTGAAAAACATTATTTAAAAACCACTAAATATTTAGTCATTTTCTGGGGAATCGTCTGTATTCTCGCAGCTTGCGTCATTACTTTATTTGAAAATCTTATTCAATTAGTAAACATCATCGGATCTATCTTTTATGGAACTGTTTTGGGGATTTTCTTAATTGCTTTCTTTTTTAAATTCATCAAAGCAAAAGCCACTTTCTGGGCGGCATTGCTTACACAAATTTTTATTATCTATTTTTATTTTTATCATATTTATGAAAGTCAATCCATTAGCTATTTATGGCTAAATCCATTAGGAGTATTGTTGGTAATTCTTTCTGCTTTTTTATTCCAGTTTTTCATAAACCAGAGAAAATCCGTCTAAAATACGGGGCGAATGGAAGTTATGTAGTGTAGTAAAATAAAAATTGCTTGAAACTGACAACTTTCACTTTCCCAATTTTACAAATCCGCATTTTAAACCCTAAAACACCTACAAGCGTCAAAACAAAGATGATGCTTCAATTTTTCAACGGTGTAGTGTTGATAACTTCATAAAGAATAAGAGTGTTTAAATGCGATAAAATCCATTAAATTTTCGTATATTTGTAGCTAAGTTTATATTTAGCTTACATAATATTATGAGTGAAGAAGTAAATAAAAATTCGTATTCAGCCGATAGTATTCAGGCGTTAGAAGGAATGGAACACGTGCGTATGCGTCCTTCGATGTATATTGGAGACGTAGGACCACGCGGTTTGCATCACTTAGTTTACGAAGTTGTTGATAATTCTATTGACGAAGCCTTAGCTGGTTATTGCGATGCTATTCAGGTAATTATTAATCAGGATAATTCCGTTTCTGTTCAGGACAACGGTCGTGGTATCCCGGTTGGTATCCATAAAAAAGAAGGTGTATCTGCATTGGAAGTGGTTATGACCAAAATTGGTGCCGGCGGAAAATTTGATAAGGATTCTTATAAAGTTTCCGGTGGATTGCACGGTGTAGGTGTTTCGGTTGTAAATGCATTATCGGATCATTTGAGGGCAGAAGTACACACAGGAGGTAAAGTTTGGGAACAGGAATATGAACGCGGAATTGCAATGTATCCCGTTCGCAGTATTGGCGAAACAAATATTACTGGTACAAAAGTTACCTTTAGACCCGATGCTACGATTTTCACACAAACGCTGGAATATTCTTATGATACGCTGGCAGCACGTTTGCGTGAATTATCGTTTTTGAATAAAGGATTAACCATTACTCTTACCGATTTACGTGAAATAGACGAAAATGGTCAGGCAAAATCAGAAATATTTCATTCAGATGAAGGGTTAAAAGAATACATTCGTTTCTTAGACGGAAACCGTATGCCGATTATCAGCAATGTAATCAGTATGGAGAATGAAAAAAGCGAAATCCCTGTTGAAGTAGCATTAATTTACAACGACAGTTATTCCGAAAACATTTATTCGTATGTAAATAATATTAATACCCACGAAGGAGGAACGCACTTACAAGGTTTCCGTATGGGGTTGACCCGTACTTTGAAAAAATATGCCGATGCCTCCGGATTGTTGGACAAGCTGAAATTTGAAATTACCGGCGACGATTTCCGTGAAGGTTTGACCGCCATTGTATCAGTAAAGGTAATGGAACCTCAGTTTGAAGGACAGACAAAAACCAAATTGGGGAATCGTGAAGTTGTTTCGCCCGTTTCTCAAGCAGTAGCTGATATGTTGGAAGCCTATCTGGAAGAAAATCCTTCTGACGCTAAAATTATTGTTCAAAAAGTAATTTTAGCAGCACAAGCTCGTCACGCAGCAAAAAAAGCCCGTGAAATGGTGCAAAGAAAGACTGTTATGAGTGGCGGAGGACTTCCTGGAAAATTATCTGACTGTTCCGAACAAAATCCTGAAAAATGTGAAATATTCTTCGTGGAGGGAGATTCGGCAGGTGGTACTGCAAAACAAGGTCGTGACCGTAATTTTCAGGCTATTATGCCTTTGAGAGGTAAAATTCTCAACGTTGAAAAAGCGATGGGACACAAGGTTTTTGAAAACGAAGAAATCCGGAATATATTTACAGCATTAGGTGTAACCATTGGAACAGAAGAAGACAGTAAAGCACTCAATATATCCAAACTGCGCTATCATAAAGTTGTGATTATGTGTGATGCCGATGTGGACGGAAGCCACATTGCGACATTAATTCTTACATTCTTTTTCCGCTATATGCGTGAATTGATTGAAAACGGACATGTCTATATCGCTACACCACCACTTTATATGGTAAAGAAAGGAAATAAAAAAGAATATGCTTGGAACGAAGAAGAACGCATCGAATTGATGGAACAGATGGGACAAGGATTTTCTATACAAAGATACAAAGGTTTGGGAGAAATGAATGCAGAGCAGTTGTGGGAAACAACCTTAAACCCAGAACACCGGACACTGCGCCAAATCACTTT
>DATGMY010000021.1:0-3031 GCA_035307005.1 Flavobacterium sp.
GCTTTTATTTCCTTAAAATGTGTAGGAGTCAGTCCGGTTATTTTTTTAAATTGATTGCTCAAATGCCCTACAGAACTGTAATTCATTTTATAGGCAATTTCACTCAAGGTCAATTCATCGTACACCAAAAGTTCTTTTACTTTTTCGATTTTTTGCAAAATGTAATATTGTTCAATCGTTTGAGATTCCTGAGTCGAAAACAACTTACTCAACGAATGGTATTCCACCTGCAATTTACTTGACAAATATTCTGAAAGCGTAATGGTCAGATTATTCACATCTTTAGAGATCAACTCTATAATCTGCGTTTTGATGCGTTCTACCAACATACTTTTTTTATCTTCCAGAATTTCAAATCCCAATGGTTTAATAACGTTTTCAATCTTGTTGCGATCGTTTAACGTGATAGGCTCGTGAAATTCGATAATACCTAAATCCACATCATTCAAATCAAACCCCAAGTCTTCCATCGTTTTTTCAATGACCATTATACATCGGGGGCATACCATATTTTTTATACGAAGTATCTTCATAAATAGCTTTTTGCAATGCTCAAATATACCATAATCACTTGTGATATGAAAATATTTTTAGGAGAAGTAAAGAACTTTTAAAAGTATATGAGAATACTAAAATGTCGCCCCCAACTATTTATTTCTGATGAAGCTCAATATCCTTTATTTGGCATAACTTTGCAAAACTTATGAAAACACAGAATATCAATAAAACATTCCTAATCATACTTTTAGGAATTTTGGCTGCCATTGGTCCGTTTACCATCGATATGTATTTGCCGGCATTTAGCAAAATTGCATCGTCTCTTGATACCAACGAAGGGCGTGTTGCTTTCACGTTAACTTCTTATTTTATAGGGATTGCCATCGGACAATTGATTTATGGTCCGCTTGTGGATAAATACGGAAGAAAAAAACCATTGCTGTTCGGATTGCTTTTATATACCGTTTCAGCGATAGGCTGTGCCGTTTCGTATTCGATCGAAATGATGATCGTGATGCGGTTGTTTCAAGCCCTTGGCGGTTGTGTCGGAATGGTAGCTTCCACAGCCATTATCAGTGATGTTTATGAAATAGACCTGCGGGCAAAAGCATTTTCTTCCATTATGCTGGTCATGGGAATTGCTCCGTTGATTGCCCCAAGCTTAGGAAGTTTGTTTATCGTTGTTGCTTCATGGGAATACATTTTCTACTTTTTAGCCGGATTTGCTCTGTTTGTTTGGATTCTCATTTACTTTTTTTTGCCTGAAACCAGCAAACACATGCACGATAAACCATTAAAAATTAAACCTGTAACTAAGAATTACTTGTTGGTTTTGCAAAATGCTGCTTTTTTTAATTATACTCTTGCAGGCAGCTTGTCTATGGGTATTTTATTTGCTTACATTTCTTCGGCATCCTATATTTTTCTGAATTATTATCAGCTTTCCGAAGAAAAATTCTCTGCTTTATTTGCTGTTAATGCTTCCGGATTGATTGTTGGTAATTTTCTTAACGGACGATTGACTAAGTTTTATCATTATCTTACCATGGCAAAATATGCCTCTATTTTACTATTTACCTTAAGCTTAGTTATTTTTTCGCTGTTCTTTTTTCAGGAAAATGTTTCTTATACAGCAACAGTAATCAGCTTAGTTTCCATCATGTTTTTGATCGGATTTATCAATCCCAATGCTACGGCTGCTTCCATAGCTCCGTTTACAGCAAACGCAGGAACAGCCTCTGCTTTAGGTGGTGCTGTACGTATGGGAATTGGTGCAATGATCGCAGCTGTCATGGGAGCTTTACCTCAAATTACACCATTTGTTATGTTTAGTATTATCGCAATTTTAGCATTATTGACATTGATTTTCCTGTGGAGAAAAGTAAGATAAGTCGTCCCGATAGATATCGGGAGTTTAAAAGTCTTAAAGTCAAAAGATGTAATACGATGAACAACGACCTAAAGTCAAATTGTTATATCATTTTACCTAATTTTGAAATACGACATTATACAATGATTATTGCTTATAATATAAAAAAAGTCATTCCTTTACATTAGAATATAAAATGTTATCTTGCCATAAATTTGACATACTTATGAAAAAAGTATTTTTATTGCTTGTTATAACGGTTTTTCTTTCATGTGAAAAAAAGGAAAATTCAGAAGCTGATGAATTTTGGGAACAGCTCAAAACACATTGCGGAAAATCGTATGAAGGAACACTTACCTATCCTTTGGAAGATGCTGATTTCGGAGGTAAAAAACTCGTGATGCATATAAGGGAATGTTCGGATAATCAGATAAAAATTCCGTTTTTTGTTGGAGAAGACAAATCCAGAACGTGGATTTTTACCAAAAAAGGAGACAAAATAGAACTGAAACACGACCACAGACACCAGGACGGAACTCCTGAAGATATTACGATGTACGGAGGTTTGGCAACTAATTCAGGACAGGCAACTATTCAGGTTTTTCCTGCTGACCAGCATACGGTTGATATGTTGCCCGAAGCCTCGACCAATGTTTGGTGGCTGACCATAGACGATAGTAAATTTACTTATAATTTAAGGAGAGTTGGTTCTGACAGGCTGTTTACCGTAACTTTCGATTTGAGCAGAACCGTTGAAAATCCTGATAAACCTTGGGGTTGGCATTAAGCTGTTTACAACAAAAACGAGAACATTTCTGCTCTCGTCTTTCCAATTTTAACCACTAAAATCCACAAATCAAAACGGGTATTTATTCTCTGCAATCACTTTACTTGCAATTGTTTCTCTTAAAGCAATTACATTTGGCATATTGACATATTTGGTAAATCTACGTAATCCCATAAGCATCATACGTTGTTCGTCTCCTTCTGAAAACGAAACGATTCCTTCTTTTCCTTTATTGAAAACTGTATCAACAGCGTGATATAAATACAACTGAGCCATTGCAATCTGCTCTTTTACGTTTTCTGCTCCTTTGGCTTTAGCTAATTTTTCAGCACGTAAAATTCCCGATTCTGCCATATAGATTTCGATAAGCATATCCG
>DATGMY010000022.1:0-3913 GCA_035307005.1 Flavobacterium sp.
GAGATATAAAAAGTTTGATGCAGAAAAAACATATTTATCCGAGTTTTTCAACGGGCAGAAAAAGAATATGAATTACATCTATGACTTTGGCGATGACTGGATTCATACGATAACCGTTTTAAAGAAACCCAATGAAGAAGTGCTTTATCCAAAATGTATTAAAGGAGAAAATGCTGCACCTATAGAAGATTGCGGAGGAGTTTGGGGATTTTATGAATTGTTGGAAATCATAAGTAAAAAACGAAAAACAGCAGAAGACAAGGAAATGCTTGAATGGGTTAGGATTCCGAAAGGAAAGTCTTACGAAGACATTTATGCTTTTGACATTAACGAGGTAAATCAACGGTTAATAGACGCTTTCCGTTAAACTTTTTTCTCTTCAACTTTTCCAACAAAGTTCGAAACTTTGGGAAAGTTAGTAATCGATAAAACAAGAATTTGTATATGCTGATTTTCGAAAAATATTATCATATCTATAACCACGCCAACGGAAATGAAAACCTGTTTCGTGAACAGAAAAACTATGAGTACTTTTTAGAAAAGTATAAGCAGCACATCAATCCAATAGCCGAAACCATCGCTTGGTGCTTGATGCCGAACCATTTTCATCTGTTGGTAAAAATTAAAACGGAAGAGGAGATAGTTTCAACTTCTTTTCAAGCTTTTCCAAAGTTTGGAACTTTGGAAAAGCTTGAAAAGTCGAGGAAATTAGAAAAATTAAAAAAGTTAGAAACCTTAGAAGCTAAATCAAACTTTCTAAGCAAACAATTCGCAAACTTTTTCAGTAGTTATACGCAATCGTTTAACAAAGTTTACGGAAGAAGAGGTTCTTTATTTTTAAAAAACTTTAAACGAAAAGAAATTCTCGATGAAAACTATCTTCGGAATTTAATTTTATACATTCATCTAAATCCTTTGAAACACGGATTTACCAACGATATTTTAGATTGGAAATGGAATTCTTATCAGTCATTTCCTGTCGTACATAAGGAAATGTTTCGAATGCTGTTTGCAGATGAAGAGAATTACGAATATATGCATCGAGGAAAACAATCCTGTTTTAAAGAATATGAAAGTTTAGAAAACGAATTAACTTAAATATTATGCTCAAACGTACTATTTATATCGGCAATCCAACCTATTTAAAGCTCAAAGACAATCAGCTCAAAATAGAAGACCCTGTTACAAAAGAAGTAAAAGGATCTGTTCCTGTGGAAGATATGGGCTTTTTAGTGTTGGACAATCCGCAGATTACCTTGTCGCATCCCGTGATTTTGGCGTTGCAACAGCAAAATGTGGCAATTATCAGTTGCGATGAAAGCCATTTGCCGTTGGGATTAATGTTGCCGATAAACGGACACGTTGAGCATTCTGAACGGTTAAAGCATCAGATCAACTGTTCCGAACCCTTGCGGAAAAACTTATGGAAACAAACGGTTGAAGCCAAGATTTTCCAGCAAAAAGAAGTGCTGCGAAAGTTGGAGTTGGATTATGCTCCGCTGATTAAATATATGAACGAGGTAAAATCGGGCGACAGTACCAATATGGAAGGCATTGCTGCACAATATTATTGGGGTAAATTGTTTGATGATTTTACACGGGAGCGAAAAGGCGATGCACCCAATAATTTTCTTAATTTTGGTTATGCCGTTTTGCGAAGTATGGTAGCAAGGGCTTTGGTAAGCAGTGGATTGCATCCAACTATTGGGATTTTTCATCGGAACAAATACAATGCCTATTGTCTGGCAGATGATATTATGGAGCCTTACCGTCCGTATGTGGATGGATTGGTGGTTGATTGGATAAACAACCCTGAATCGACGCATATTTTGGATAAACCGGCAAAGGCACATTTGTTGCAGTTGGCAACAAAAGACGTTTACATTAATGGATTGCAACGTCCGTTAATGACCGCTTTGAGCATTACCACAAGTTCGTTGTGCAAATGTTTTACAGGAGAAAGCAGAGTGATTCACTATCCGATGATGTGATGAGTTTTAGTCGTTATAATGCATACAGAATTATGTGGGTTTTGGTATTTTTTGATTTGCCGACAGAAACCAAAAAGCAGCGAAGTGTTGCCACACGGTTTCGCAAGTCTTTGTTAGACGATGGTTTTAATATGTTTCAGTTTTCGATATATCTGCGGCATTGTCCAAGCCGGGAAAACGCTGATGTGCATATAAAACGAGCCAAAAGAAACCTTCCCGCCGAGGGAAAAGTCGGGATTTTGTGTATTACCGATAAGCAATTCGGGCAGATGGAACTCTTTTTTGCCAAAAAGGAAACCGATTTACCCACAATGCCTCAACAATTGGAATTGTTCTGACAGAAATAAAAAAATGCTTGATTCGGATAATGAATCAAGCATTTTTTACATTTTTTCTTTGTCAACACTTCGCTAAAAAGTAGTTTAATTTCCTGATTTTTAGCAAAATAAGTGCCATAAAAACAGGATAACTCATTGGTTATTAGTATATTTATGCTTGAGACATTCATACCAAACCTCAGAGTTATCCAAAGTCAAAAGTACTATTTTTTCCGCATTTGAGCAAATGGAGGAAAAATTGGATTGTAGAATCCCCAAAAGCTTTGTTCTTTTGGTGGTATTGTTTATTAGTATTAAAGGTCGAATCAACTTTTTGCAGTTGGAGCGGTTTTCTAACCGTTGTGAATCGGGATTCCGGTATTTCTTTGAGCGAAGTTTTGATTTTCTGAGTTTTAATAAATCCTTGATAGAGCTGAGTGTAAAAGGGAAAACAGCTTTGGCTTTTGATCCCAGTTATATTTGCAAAGCCGGAAAGAAAACTCCAGGTGTGGGTTATTTTTGGTCGGGAGTTGCCGGAAGAGCTAAATGGGGATTAGAGTTCTGTGGGTTGGCAGTTTTGGATGTTTCTCGAAAAACAGCATTTCACTTATTTGGCTTTCAAACCATTGATTTGAATGACCAAGAAACCCTGATTGAATTTTATACTCGTAAACTTTTAGAGCGTAAAGAATCACTTTTGCAGATCTCTAAATATATGGTTGCCGATGCGTACTTCTCGAAATCAAAATTCGTACAACCTTTTATCAAAGCAGGATTTCAAGTGGTTTCCAGACTTCGGGATGATGCCGATTTGCAATATATCTTCACAGGTGAACAGAAAAAAGGAAGAGGACGAAAAAGGAAGTACGATGGAAAGGTTGATTTTAAACAATTAAACCCGAAATATGCAAAATTAGTGTCTGAGTTGGAAAATGAAAAAATATATTTGTTGGAGGTTTACTCTAAGTCTATGGACTTGAATCTCAATATTGTGATTGTTTACACCAAAGGAAGTAAAGACAAATGGATACATAAAATTTATTTTTCAACAGATTTGAAACAAGACTGGGAAGAGGTTTTAGAATTTTATCGATTACGATTCCAGATAGAGTTCCTTTATCGGGATGCCAAACAATTTACAGGTTTAAATCATTGTGAGGCACGAAGCAAAAATAAGCTAGATTTTCATTGGAATATGTCGCTTACAGCCATCAATATTGCAAAAATTGCATATTGGGTTCCTGAGAAAGACAAGAAACCAAATAAAGAAGTTGTATTTTCTATGAACGACATTAAAACACAGAATTACAACGAGTTACTATTAAGGCGATTTGTTTCAATGTTCGGGATAAAACCCGAACTTGAAAAAAATAAACGAAAAATCAAACGATTCCTTGAGTTTGGAAAGATTACTGCTTAGATTTGTTAGCGAAGTATTGTTTAGTTAAGTTCGGTTTTATTGCGAACGTTACAAAAAATCGTTTCATTAGTAACTCATTGTAATACTGTGTTTTAATATCAGCGTTTTAATATCAGCCATTGAAAATGAATTGCGTTGGTCTTTTGGAATGGGCAGCCAATGGGTAACTTTAGCAATATTGATGG
>DATGMY010000023.1:0-4296 GCA_035307005.1 Flavobacterium sp.
CAGTAATTCTAACTGCTGACGTAAGTGTATTTTTTCATGGTTCAGAAAAGTGTTATTTCGAGCAAAGAATTCGTCCCGCACAAAAACAAACGGAAAAACGGTTATTCCCGAAAATCCTTTTGGTACGCAAAATTTTGAAACGATCAACCACATGATGCAAATTTACAATATATTAAATTTTATAAATGGAAATCACGCCGCGAATCACTAAATTTGTAGTTATGAAGAAAGATTTAGTTGAAGGTGAAGATTATTACCTTTCGGATCGGGGTTTCCGTGTTTTTACAGAAAAATATCTTTTAAACCGGGGATATTGCTGTATGAGCGGATGCAAGCATTGTCCGTACGGATTTAGTAAATTAGTGGATCAAATCAGAAAAAAAGTAAAACCAAGAACAATGACGTTTCAAGAAGAAATATTACAGGGAATACCATCACAATTACCGCCATCAGCTTTATATGATGCAACCATAAATCACGCACCAAAGCGTAAAGAAATACTAACTGATGAGGAAAAAACATTAGCTCTTCGCAATGCATTGCGCTATTTTGAGCCGCAGCATCATGCAACGTTGATTCCTGAGTTTAAAGAAGAATTAGAAAAATACGGTCGGATTTATATGTACCGTTTCCGTCCGAAATACCGTATGTACGCTCGTGACATTAACGAATATCCCGGAAAATCGTTGCAGGCAAAAGCCATTCAGATGATGATTCAGAACAATCTGGATTATGCCGTAGCACAACATCCTCACGAATTAATTACTTACGGAGGTAACGGAGCTGTTTTTAGCAACTGGGCACAGTATTTATTAACGATGAAATATTTGGCGGAAATGACCGATGAACAAACTTTGGTTATGTATTCCGGTCACCCGATGGGATTATTCCCTTCGCATAAAAATGCACCAAGAGTCGTGGTCACCAACGGAATGATGATTCCAAATTATTCAAAACCTGACGATTGGGAAAAATTCAACGCTTTGGGCGTAACACAATACGGTCAAATGACTGCCGGATCGTATATGTACATTGGTCCGCAGGGAATTGTACACGGAACAACTATTACCGTTTTAAACGGATTTAGAAAAATCGGCAAAGAACCCAAAGGAAACTTATTTGTAACTTCCGGTTTAGGCGGAATGTCAGGAGCTCAGCCAAAAGCAGGAACAATCGCAGGTTGTATCACGGTTTGTGCCGAAGTAAATCCGAAAATCACAAAAATCCGCCACCAACAAGGATGGATTCACGAAGTAATTGAAAACTTAGACGATTTAGTTACTCGCGTTCGCAAAGCACAGGTCAATAAAGAAGTGGTTTCGATCGCTTATTTAGGAAATGTTGTTGATGTTTGGGAAAAATTCGATCAGGAAGATTTACACATCGATTTAGGATCTGATCAGACTTCTTTACACAATCCTTGGGCGGGTGGGTATTATCCGGTAGGACAATCGTTTGAAGAATCAAACCGAATGATGGCAGAACAACCGGAATTGTTCAAAGAAAAAGTTCAGGAAACCTTACGTCGCCACGCAACGGCAATCAATAAACACACAGCAAAAGGAACTTATTTCTTTGATTACGGAAATGCCTTTTTGTTAGAAGCTTCTCGTGCAGGTGCCGATGTGATGAATCCAAGTCCGACTTTGGGGCGTGAGTTTAAATATCCATCGTATGTTCAGGATATTATGGGACCAATGTGTTTTGATTACGGTTTTGGACCATTCCGTTGGGTGTGTGCGTCGAACAATCCGGAAGATTTACAAAAAACAGATAACATTGCCTGTGAAGTTTTAGAAGAAATGATTAAAACATCTCCCGAAGAAATCCAACAACAAATGAAAGATAACATTCAATGGATTCGTGGTGCACAGGAAAACAAATTGGTGGTTGGTTCGCAAGCTCGTATTTTATATGCCGATGCCGAAGGACGAATGAACATCGCCAAAGCTTTTAATGATGCTATTGCCGCCGGAAAAATTGGTCCGGTTGTTTTAGGACGTGACCACCATGATGTATCAGGAACCGATTCTCCTTATCGCGAAACTTCAAACATTTATGATGGTTCTCGTTTCACTGCCGATATGGCGATCCATAACGTTATTGGCGACAGTTTCCGTGGTGCAACCTGGGTGTCTATTCACAACGGCGGTGGTGTTGGTTGGGGAGAAGTAATTAACGGTGGTTTTGGTATGCTTCTTGATGGTACTTTAGAAGCTGAACAACGTTTGAAATCAATGCTTTTCTGGGATGTAAACAACGGAATTTCCCGTAGAAGCTGGGCTCGTAACGAAGGTGCTGTATTTGCCATAAAACGTGCCATGGAAACAGAACCCTTGTTGAAAGTTACATTACCCAACATTGTTGACGACAACCTATTAAATTAAGATATTATGAAACTAATTAAATTTTTACCGTTTTTAGCCTTAATGCTATTTGCTTCATGTAGTTCGGTACGTGTTGCCACAGATTACGACAGTTCGGTTAATTTCAGTCAGTTCAGAACCTATGCGTTTATGAAAGACGGTGTTGATAAAATCAATATTTCTGACTTAGACAAAAAACGCATTTTAAAAGCAATTGATGTAGAAATGACCGCTAAAGGATACACTAAAAGTGACAATCCTGATTTGCTGATTAACCTTTTTACCGATGCTAAAGAAATTGTAAACGTAAATACATTCTACGGTGGTTGGGGTTATGGAATGTACCGCCCGTGGGGTTGGAATCCGTGGATGTGGGGAGGTCCCGGTTATCAATCAGTTTCTACTTCAACGCAAGGCATTTTGTATGTTGACGTTTTAAAAGCCAACAACAAAGAACTGATCTGGCAAGGAAAAGGAACGGGGTATCTGACCCAAAATCAAAAGAAAAAAGACGAACGAATCACCGAATTTGTAATGAAGGTTTTGGAAACATTTCCGAGGAAATAAAATCAAAGTCCAAATTATTAATATTTATTTTTTTATATTCATAAATATTTAACTCAAATTTCATGAAACAATTTACCACTTTTATATTTATACTATTAATATTCAGTTGCTCGAATCCCGATGAAGATATTAGAATTGATGATCAACCTATCGTTGAAGAGCCTGAACAACCAAATCCGGTTAAGCCTGTTAAACTTCCAAAAACGATTGAATACAGATACACAAATCTTCTGGACTCTATTTTTTATCAATCTGATAATCATTACACTTACGATCACTTAAACAGAATTACTAAAATTGTTATTAATTCGGCTGTAAACGAAAAAAAATCAATTGATTACGAATACAATATTATATATAAAGATACCATATCACTAGCAAAAGGGTTTGAAATTAAAACTTATGATTATAAGACTTTGCAAACTAAAAATGAGTTTATAGAATTAGAATATATTGAAAATCCTAATGATTTCCGTGATACGGTATACTACAACTATGTAAATGGTTTGGCTGAAATTAATGATAATATATTTGACAAAAATATAAACCAAGTTATTGAGGGTAGTTTGCACGAAAATATTTTTTATCCCCAAAATTGTGGTTCAAATCTTTTTGCAAACATAAAACGATCTCATATTCAAGTTAATCAGAATGGATATTATCACGTGGAATACGTAGATTTTGCAGGGTGGGTTCAAAAAGGAAGAAAGTTTGGAATACATAGTGAATCTGTAAAAAAATCAGCTTTTTTAGATGCAAAATTTGATTATACTTTTTGGACATTTTTTCTACAGGATCAGTTTTTTCAATACGAAACTGGATTTGTTCCGAAATGGATAGTATCATACGAATTTATACAAGAAAATTTAAGAACAATCTCATTTAGTCCTGACGAGGAGTTAAGTACGTACATTGACAATAAATACCCAACTTATAGAAAATATAGTGGAAAATATTGGGAACAAGTTGATGATTTAAAAAGTAATTATGAATATAGTGTCACTTACTATTAAAAACAACTGTTTGTAAAGTACGTACGTTTTTCTTCCCGAATTTATTTAACCCCTCCGTCACGGGTTGAATCAGGATCTCAAAATATTATTTATAGTTTTTTTAGGAGAAATGACTTTCCTCCTTCGCTCGAAGCCATATTCAGTTTGAAACAATAGAAATTTTTCAGACAACCTATTCTATAAAAAATGCTTATTTAAACGCATTGAATCCGGTTACATCCATACCTGTAATCAACAAGTGAATGTCGTGTGTACCTTCGTAAGTGACTACAGATTCTAAATTCATCATGTGGCGCATAATAGAATATTCGCCGGTAATACCCATTCCACCCAACATTTGGCGGGCATCA
>DATGMY010000024.1:0-2578 GCA_035307005.1 Flavobacterium sp.
ATGTATGTATAGTGATTTCTTTTAGCAAGATGAAAATATCCCAAAGCATAATTGTCTTTGTTGGTTTGGTTGACAATATTTCCTTTGATAGTTCCCATTGGGCTGGCAAATGGATTTGTTGCAGAGCCGGAAATACTCAAAATTTTTGACAGATAATTGTAATATTCTTTGTTGATGCTGTTAATTGCGTAATAAAGAGTATCGCCCGATTGTACATCTTCTTTTAGAAAAAGAAACAAATCATTTGTTAAATTACCATTGTCAAACTGGTCGTTCCAGGTTCCGAAGGAAATGGAAGTGGGCGCAATCATTTGCGACAAATAGTAATTTTCTTCATCAGGATTATCCTGATAATGAAAACGAAATTCATACCATTCTCCGCCCAAATTATTGTTTTCGGTTTGCTGAATATCCACAATCTCAGGAGCTTCTAATGGTGTGGAAACTGCTTTATAGATTTCGTCTTTGTAAATCACGGTTAATTCATACATTATGTCGTTTTGGGGACGGAAGCTAAGATTGGAAAAATCGCCGTTTCCTATACTTAAAAAGGAATAATCAACATTATTTGAAAGGTCTTTAATACTAACTTGTGCATCGTCTATCGAAGGATAAACATTGGAGTAATAATCAGTTGTAGTAGAAAGATGAATTTTATTGTAAACCGACTCTTCTGCAAAAATATTGGCTTCAATAACCAACCTGGGGACGGTTTTATCAAAATCAAGTATAATATCTTCTTCACAACTTACAAAAGTAAATGTGGAAAGAAACATCAATATTTGGAAGAATTTTTTCATACTAAAATTTAAAATTGTAAGTGATACTTGGAATAATTCCGAAAATAGAAAGTTTAGAAGTTTCCGTCATTCTGTTTTCGGAACCCTCTGTGGATTTAAAACTGATAGAAGCAGCGTTTTTACGGTTGTAAACATTGTAAATACCAAAAACCCATTCGCTTTGCCATTTTCTGTTCTGATTTTTCGTAGGCGAATACGTCGCAGAAAGATCCAGATGATGAAACATCGGAAGGCTATAATTGTTACGGTTGTTATAATTCGGAATCTGGAAATCTAAAAACTGATATTTTCCGTCGGGATAAGTAACCGGTCGTCCCGATTGAAGGATAAAACTTGCACCAAACGACCACTTTTCAGAAAGTTCATAATTTGCCATTACAGACAAATCGTGCAGGCGGTCATAAGGTGTCCGATACCATTCACCATTGTTGATTCCAACTTCTTCTTCGGTTCTTCCTTTGGTTTGCTGTTGACTTCGGGCAATGGTATAAGCAATCCAGCCGGTTAGGCTTCCGGTATTTTTCCGAAATAAAAACTCCAGTCCGTAAGCCTCAGTTTTTCCATTTAAAAGCACTTGTTCAATGGCACGGTTGGCAATCAGATCAGCACCATCAATATAATCTATTCGGTTTTGTCCGGATTTAAAATAAGATTCTATTTCTAAAGAATATTCGTTCCCGTTGAAATTCTCAAAATAACCAATCGCATATTGATCCACGATTTGCGGTTTTACATAAGGACCACTTGGTTCCCAAATATCCAAAGGTGTTGCCGAAGAAGTATTGGAAATCAAATGAATATATTGCGTCATTCGATTGTAACTGGCTTTTACAGAACGTTCTTCAGCCAATTTGACTGACAATGCCAATCGTGGTTCTAAATAGTTAAAATAACTAATGGTCTTGTTTTTAGCATACTGTTTTGTGCCGACAGGAACAGCTTTTTCATAAGTGTCTGTAAATGAATCATAGCTTACCGGCTGATCGTTTTCATAAAGGTTAATCGTTTCATTTCCCAAACGATAAAACTGGCTGAAACGGAGTCCGTAATTAACCGATAAAAACGAATTGATTTCGTGTTCGGCTTCTACAAAAGCGGCATTTTCCCAAGCATATTTGTGCGGAATTTCATACGGATTGAGTTGCGATTCAGGTTTGCTTGGTTCAATTTTTCCGGGGGTAAAATCGTAATACAAACTGCTGATACCGTATTTCAATTGCATAAAATCATTGATTCTGTGGTCGATATTGTATTTGAATTCATAATTTTTAATACCCGAATCCCAGTTAAATCCGACAAAATCTAAAGTTAATCCATAATAATAATCCGAATATCTTACAGAAACTTCGCTGTTTATTTTAGGAGAATAACGGCTGTTCCACGTAAGATTGGCAACAGTATTTCCAAACGCATTGTCAAACATATCGCTGAATTTGAAAATATCCCGTCCAAAATATCCCGAAAAATAAAACTGATTGTTTTCGTTGTGAAGATAACTCCATTTAGTATTCAAATCGTAAAAATAAGCAGAACTGTTGATGTTGGTCAGCTTTAAAAATAAATGAGCATAAGAAGCACGTCCGGCGATCAAATACGAAAGTTTGTCTTTTACCACAGGACCTTCTGCCATCAATCGACTGGATAAAATTCCGATGCCGCCGGTAGCTTTAAATTGCTGAAAATCGCCGGTTTTCTGATTGATTTCCAAAACAGAAGAAGCTCTTCCGCCGTAGCGTGCAGGAATTCCGCCTTTATACAATTTGATGTTACTTACGGCA
>DATGMY010000025.1:0-5168 GCA_035307005.1 Flavobacterium sp.
CCCAACGATCCTGCGGGTAACTCATATTCTTTACCTTCAACCGTAATTTCTGTACTTTTCATTGCTATATAAATACAAAAAAAATCAAGGGTATTAAATACTCTGCTTCCGTTATTTCTCTGAATTACCAAACGGAGCGGATTCACACTAAATCCGTTTATATTCAGTTCATCTGTAATTTTATACATCATTCACAAAAAAGCAATAGTTCTTATCAATTTTTAAGATATTCCACTTAATAATTTAGACCCGTTTTTCCGGTTTACGTCACTTATTTTTTTGTTATAAAAATGTTAAAAAAAGAACGAAATTATCCGAATAAAATAAATCAGCTTTAAAAAACCTTACTTTCAATAAGTTAATTGTTTATTATTTCTATTTTTAATGTAACAAATTTTTGAATAGGATATAAAACCACACCTGTCCGGACAAGAATTTTAACGTTGATATTGTCAATTGAAGCAATTGTTCCCTCTACATTATCGTCTTCAATTTTAATTTTATCCCCTACCTGAACACTTTTGCGCAGATAATAACTATACAGGATTTCTTTTACAATATCTTTGGATCCAAGCCCAAAAGACAATGCCACAGAGGCGAAGATTACTCCAAAAATAATACTGATGTTATTGGTAACCAGTGTAGTATCGATGCCCGCCTGATTCAATCCCATTAAAATGAAAAAGAAGATAAATCCAAATACTATCACATTGGTTATGATATTGGCTCCGCTCGTGCTTCCTATAATTCCCAAAAGCTTTTGAAGCCACAATTTTATTTTGTTTGCCAGATAAAAACCAAACAAAATAATAGCAATGGCACTTACCAGACGTGGTAAATAAGCTATAACATCGTTTACAAGCCTGGTGACTCCGGGAAAGTTGAACAAATCGGCTCCCACCACCACAAAAATAAGAAGCAGCACAAATTTTAGAAGCGTAATAATGATTTTCTGAAAATCAATCCGGACGTTGATCTTCTTTAAAACATCGATTTTTTCGTATAAATCGTTTAGTTTTTCTATTTTGGTAATCCGTAAAAAACGGGAAGCAGCTTTTACAATCAGTTTGAAAATCAGCCAGCACAAAACAATATAAACCAACAACAACAGCAACTCCCAGATCATTGTTTTGATATTTCCAAACCAGGTATCCAAAACTATTGAAGAGTTTTCGAAATATTCATTATATAAATCATTCATATTTGCTTTTATTTATCTTTTTTTTCATAATTATCTTGCGACTCCTCATCAGAATCATTCACTTTTTTATCTTTTTCAGTTTCCAGGAAATTAAACATCACGTCGGGAATACTCACTAAAAAAAGCTCAGACAATTCCAAAGACAATTTAATCAAGTTTATGTTATTGATTACTTTCTCTTTCATCGCCTCGGGAAGTTCTTTTTCCTGAATGATTTTTTTAAAAGGATTCTCTATTTTATTTTGATCTTTCACGTATTTCCAATACCTTTTGCCGAGCGCGCTGTAAACGCATCTTTACCGCGCTGTCGTTTAATTTTAAAATTTTCATAATTTCCTTTACCGGTAAATCGTCCTGATATTTCATCAGTAAGATCATCCGGTCTTCTACAGGCAACTGCAGGAGAATTTCCTGCAATTGTGTGTACTGTATTTCAAACAATTCTTTTTCAGACTGTTTATCAATCTCTTCGTCATAAACGCTCTCCACGATTTCATTAAAAAAAACAACCTTTTCTGCTTTCTTTTTATTGATATAATGAATGCAAAAATGGTAGGTTATAGAGTAGATCCACGTTGTGAACTTTGAATCGCCCTTAAAAGATTTAAGGTTGATAAATATCTTGATAAAAATATCGTGCGTAAGATCTTGTGCTTCTTCTTCCGAATTCACAAAAGTATAACATTTGTTATATACAAACCGGGCATATCTGTCATATAAAATAGAAAAATAGTAAGAATCTTTTTTAGCAACAATTTTTCTTACCAACTCTTCATCTGTATAAGCAGTATCTTTATTTAGCTTTTGATTAAACATCAATATTTTTCTTCACCACGTTGGCAAAAATAACTAAAATTTCTATAATGGATATGAAATTCTGTCAAAATACGCTTCTAATCAAGGTTTTAAGTACCAATACCAACTTGTGCACAACTAACGAGATAATCATCTTTTTTTATTTTCGCAAACTTGAAATAAAGCTATATTTGTTTCCCCGTTTCTTATATTTAATTTTATGCAACAAAACTGGAAAAAAAAGTTTATCATTCTGTGGATTGGTCAGTTTCTGTCTTTGATAAGCAGTTCGGCGGTCAATTTTGCCATCATCATCTGGCTGAGTTTGGAAACGGGTTCTGCCGAAGTACTGGCATTTGCTGCCATCGCCGGGCTGTTGCCCCAGGCTTTAATCGGACCTTTTGCCGGCGTTTACATCGACCGCTGGGATCGCAAAAAAACAATGATCTTTGCCGATAGTTTTGTAGCTGTCTGCACATTGGTTATGTCCATTAGCTTTTATTTAGGCAATGAAAGTCTTTTATTAATTTATGTAATGCTTGGTTTACGCTCGGTAGGTTCGGCATTTCACATGCCCGCTATGCAAGCGGCAATTCCGCTTCTGGCTCCCCAATCAGAATTGTTGCGAATTGCAGGAATCAACCAGATTATCCAGTCGGTTTCAAGCATTGCCGGACCTGCGTTGGGTGCTTTGGCGATTGGATTACTTTCTATAGGAAATGTATTGTTACTTGATATTGCCGGTGCACTTTTTGCCATCACTGCTTTGCTTTTCATCCATATTCCCAATCCGGAAATTGCAGAGAAATCAAAAGCAGGCATTGGTCAGGTTATCAATGAGATGAAAGTCAGCTTTAAAGAAATTTTTTACAACAAAGGACTTTCGTTTCTCTTTTTGTATTCTGTCATCGGGATGCTGTGCATTATGCCGGTCGCAGTTCTTTTTCCGCTTTTGACCATTGAGCATTTTCAGGGAGATAAACTTGAAATGAGTATTATTGAAGTCATCTGGGGCGTGGGGATGCTGGTAGGCGGCGGACTTTTAGGTATTTGGAAACCTAGTATCAGCAAAGTAGTCATCATCAACATTATGCACATTATTATAGGAATCACTTTTACGTGGTCGGGCTTGCTGGCACCTCAGCAATTTGTGTTTTTTGTGGTACTGACTGCTATAGGCGGCATGGGGGCTTCTTTATACAACGCCAGTTTTACCACTATTATCCAAGAGGAAATCCATCCCAATATGCTGGGACGTGTTTTTTCCTTGTATTACAGCATTGTGATTATTCCTTCGGTCATCGGCTTGCTTTGTACCGGATTTATAGCCGACTTTATAGGGGTTACAAAAACCTTTGTTATTCTGGGGTTTGTTGTTTCACTGGTCGGAATTGCCTCTTTTCTTACACCACCATTGATGAGATTGGGAAAAAAAACAATCAAAGAATAACCAACTTTCGTCGGTTACTCTTTTTGCTTTTCATCGGCAGAAGGACCATAAATTCCGGGCACAGGAATGTCGAGCAAACGCATATAAACAGTTAGTTGTCCTCTGTGATGAATCAAATGGTTGGTTACTATGAAACGCAACACTGCTGTTTTAGGCATTTGAGCTATGATATGATCACCTGCTTTTAACGTCCACGGATCGAAAACGATTTTTTCGTCCATCGATGCTATCACCTCTTTGTTTGTTTCAAAACCTTTGTCCAACCTTTCGATCAGTTCATCAACTGTTGTTAAGGTCGAAGGCACATAATCGGTATGAAAATCAAAAACATCTTTTGTTAATGCAAACGCTACCCAATCGTGCAATTCTACAATATGATTTGCCAGTTGTCCTAAAGTCATCGATTTTTCGTGAGGCTTCCAGCCAAAATCTTCGCTTCTCAGATTTTTTAAAATGCGCAACGTGTTGTTCTTTTCGCGTTCCAGTTCTGTCAATAATGCTTTTTGAATACTCATAATTATTTTGAATTGATTTTATCAAAGTTAATCATTTATGCAGTTTAAATTTCCCTTTTGAGGTCATTTAAAGGAGCTTTTTTTTGCAAAGATTAACAACACCGTGGACAAACTCCCGACACCGTAAAATTAACAGTATGTATTTTATACTTTTCCGGCAATTTAAAAGTAGGCTCTACTTCTTCTATACAAGTTACTGTACGGCATTGTTCACAACTAAAATGAATATGGTTATGATGATGCTCGGCAGAAGAACAATCGTGACAGGCAGCATATTTAACCACACCATCGATATTGACAATTTTATGTACGAAACCTTCGGCTATTAATCGGTCTAATACCCGATAAATAGTAACTCTATCGCAAAAATCATCCAACAATTCGTGGATTTCTGAATGGGACAAGGCTGTTTTTGAATCAGTTATAACATTAAGTATCTTGGTTTTAGCGGCTGTATTTCTACTTTTTTTCATTTTAACATCATTTACTTACGCAACAAAGTTGCATTTACAAATATAATACATATTTTTGCAATAGAGTTGCATTAAATAAATCAAAGAAGTTATGATAGAAGTTTTTACCACAAATATTCAAAGTGAAATTCAGGCAATCTGCGTATTAGAAATACTTGAAAAAAGTTTTCCTGAACAAAAAATCAATTTTGATTTGAATGAAACCAACCTTCCTTACCCTTGCGGGCATACAATTTTAAGAATTGAGGGAAAGGTAATAAATGCAGAAAAAGTACTGTCAATCGTAAATAAATCAGGATTTAGGTGCGCTATTTTGAAAGATAAAGTTTGTAATTAAATACGAATACTCTGATGGAATTTTGGGAAGAAGCCTTTAAAGACAAACAGGAAATGTGGGGATTTCAACCGGCAAAGTCCGCTGTATTGGCAAAAGATTTCTTTGTGAAAAAAGCTATTAAAAACGTCCTTATCCCCGGAATTGGTTACGGGCGGAATGCACAGATTTTCCTAGAAAACGGAATGAAAGTAACAGGAATTGAAATATCCAAAACCGCTGTTGAACTGGCAAAGAAACATTACGGAACGAAAATGGTCATTCATCACGGTTCTGTAACGGATATGCCTTTTGACAATAACCAATACGACGGAATATTTTGTTATGCGTTAATTCACTTATTAGATAGTAACGAAAGGGCAAAACTAATAGCTGATTGCCACGACCAATTAGCCGAAAA